>CALDQY010000077.1 GCA_937911445.1 uncultured Rhodobiaceae bacterium
CTGCGTGGACTAGCAGTAGAAACTGGGGAATCCACATGGCTGACCACTGGATTGAGAATCACAAGCGTGATTCATGGCGTCGTCAAGCCAAAGCCAGTGGATATCGGGCCCGTTCTGCTTTCAAGTTGAAGCAAATTCAAGCCAAATTTGAGTTAATGCGAGATGGTGACGTCGTGCTCGATGTCGGTTGTCACCCTGGTGGATGGGCGCAAGTCGCTGTCGAAGAGGTAGGTGAGGCAGGTATCGTCATCGGCGTTGACCTTCAACCGTGTCAGCCGGTCGACGGAGCACTTCTCATGGTTGGTGATATTACCGATCCGCTCACGCAGGAGCGAATCGTCAAAGAACTCGAAGATCGTCAAGTCAATTCGGTTATCTCCGATATTTCGCCACATATTACTGGAAAATGGGACGTTGACCAAGCTGTTGCGATGACACTGGTTGCCAAAGTGTTTGATTTCGCTCTTCCTCTCCTATGCAGTGGTGGTTGGTTCGTAACGAAGTTGTTTCAAGGCGTTGGCGTTGAAGAACTGATTGAAGCCGTCAAACCTCACTTCTCCTACGTGCGTCGGTTCTCCCCCGAAGCTTCGAGAAATTCATCCTCGGAAGTGTATCTTGTTTGCCGAAATCACACGCCATGGAATGCGACCTCTACGTCTGTTCTTGAACGCTACGAGATGGCTGTCGATCGAATTCTTGGTGGCGATGATGTTGTTGATGATGTTGTTGCAACAGCGACCAAGTTCACGGTACGACGGAAAAAATCCGAATAAACTCTGATAATGGTTGATGAGCACGTTCACATCATGAACATGACATGCATTCATGATCTCAAACCAAACCGGGTCGTATCGATACTCGAAGGTACCGTTGCACGTTCCTATCCTCTGTCGATGAAATTTGCAAAAAAACAGGTGGATTGCATTCCGGGAAATTGTTCTCGAGGACGACAGTGGCTGGGTTACGGTGAAGGTTTGGGGTCCTTCTGCTATCGATGTGATTCGAGGACAGACCATCCGGCTGAAGAACGCCTATTGTTTTACGAAGAATGAGCGACTCTGTCTCACCTTGAGCATCCATTCACGCCTCAAGATATGCACGCAAGCATAAAGAAGGGGAGGTCGTGGGGCAACTACCAACTGAGGCACTACTATGACAGAGCGAGCAAAAAATTGCACATCGTCCGGCCTACCACTAACCGAAACAGGTTCGACTGCGTTCCCTTGTCCTAATTGTGGCAATTCAATCGGTCGCAGCCCACGATGCCGTGATCAAGGTGTTTCCTACACCTGCTCTGAGTGCGGATTTGTTGGCCCCTGAGGTGAGAATATGGGCATGGTAGCAATGACATACAAAGTAAACCCTGACGCAGATGCTGAAGAAGTTGACACCGACATGATTTCTTCTACAATCTCTACTTTTGGCGATGACAACTACGACGTTCAGAGCGTTGAAGTCAAGCCTCTCGCTTTTGGTCTTAAATTCGTTCAAGTTCACGTCGTCATGAACGACGGTGAAGGACTTGCTGATGCTTTCGAAGAAAAGATGGCAGCAATTTCTGGTGTCGGCGAAATCGAAGTCATTTCGATGGGCCTTCTCTGATTCCACTCAATTACAATTGATTGAGTGGTGTTCGCATAAACTCGCGAAGCAAGATTGTTGCATACGATCCGCTCGAAAGTGTGAATCGGAACTTCAAACAAGCCCCGTCAGGATGCCAACGACTCCCCTCAAGTGGGCCTTGATTCCATTGTTCTCCAAGAGTGTCGCTTGATGCCTTCGGTGCTGCTTCGACAGTGAACTCTTCGAAGGATGTTGTAAGCGAGCGACGTGTTCCCGTCGTTGTCAATCTTGGAATGTTTTCTATTTCCCAATTCAGCTCAGCAAGGCCCATCTCAGAGAGAATCGATTGTTCAAGTTCACCCGGCTTCCCTTCACATGTACGAATGTCACGACCTGGCAGTGGACCTGTCACAGAAAGGCGGCCAAGTTGACAATTACGTCCAATGCGTGGAACGGTTCGCTCTTCGACAAGGACACAGTTGTTGGCAGATAGTTGGCCTTTCTCATCAAGACGTCCAACCAGATCGCCTGCTTCAGGGACTGTGATGCTGATGCCTTGTTCGAGTCGTTTTCGCAATGTACGATTGAAGACAACCGATTGAAGCGCATGGATGGTCATCAATTGGAGGTTGTTTGGTAGCTTACGGAAGGCGCCAATATGATCCTCTGGATTGTTGAGGAGATGCTCTGTCATTCGACGCTCGTATCCCAACCAATCTGGAGCTAAATCGAGTCCTTCCTGTGTAATTCCGTTTGCTCGAATGTGCTCACGGAAGGCTGCAACATCCGGTGATTCATGGGCACCTTCTTTGCTGATGTAAGTATGAACGGCTTCTTCCCATTGATGTTGAACAACGGAGCGGCCGACTTCGGCCGTCACCGCTCTGCCACTTCCGAATCGTTGCGGACCAATCCAGTTTGGAAATCGTCCGGCTCCGAGTTTTTCTTCCATTTTGTTCTTGAGTTGCTCAACTTCATCGAGGGCTTCATCTTCTGTCATTGGCGTTCCATCCGGATGAGAACAGCCCCGAACAACGATGGTGAAGCGATTGCCTCGGTGGTTTCCGAACCCAATCTTTTGGTGAGTTCTCCCCAATACTTCGATAACGACATCCGGAATTTCAATTTCAGCGACTTTGAATTGAGGTGCATCGATCACAAAGATTTGGGACGTAACTGCCCGCTTGTCCTTGGTTCCGGCAAAGAAGATACGGTTGCGAGAAATTCCAAGTTTTTTGGCGAAATTGTTGCAGAAACGGTTGGTTTCCCAGTTCGTCAAGGTGATTTTAGCGACCGTAAAGCGACCTTTTGGATTGAGGGAAATGGTTGTGGCAATTTCATCGA
>CALDQY010000078.1 GCA_937911445.1 uncultured Rhodobiaceae bacterium
CGTCAGCGAAACCATCGTTGTCGTCGTCTGTATCTTCGGTACCATCTTCACAGCCATCCCCATCAACGTCGTTTTGATTGTTCGAGAAGAAACCGGGAGTGCTTTGTGGGCACAGATCGACACTTGCAGTTGACGGTGTACAGGCCCAAGAGCTGCTCAGTTCGCTTGCATCGCAAACTCTGTCGTTGTCATCATCGACATCTTCTAGGATATCTTGGCATCCATCCGCATCGTAATCCGTCAAGGCCGATGAGGTCCATCCCAAGTCACCTGCTGAGCAAAGGTCGGAAGCATCAACGACGCCATCGTTGTCGTCGTCTGTGTCTTCCGAAGCATCTCGACAACCATCCCCATCGTGGTCGTTCAGCATCGTTGAGGCCCAGTCGAGTTGACCGCGAACGCACTGGTCGTCGACATCGAGAATCGAGTCATTGTCATCGTCATCATCGCAGACATCACCCATGGAATCGTTGTCAAAATTGGCTTGCAGTGGGTTTGCAATGCTGGGGCAGTTGTCAACTCCATCGCCAACACCGTCACCGTCTTCGTCGGTATATGGATCGATTCGAACAACCTCATCTTGACCGTTATCGACATAGTAGAGGTGTCCGTTTGGTCCAACCTCCAATCCCATGATCGACGTAGCAGTCGTTTGGATTTCATCGAGTTCAACAGCGCTCTTTCCATCGGAGGCCAGTTCATAGGCGACAATCTTTCCATTCCCGTTTTCGGAGACGAAGAGTTGACCATCAGCTAGGGCGATACCCGAAGGTAAGTTGAGTCCTGTTGCCAAAACGCCCCACTCAACGTCGGTGATTTCTGAGTATTCAGCAAGTGGCTCGAGTCGTGATGCATCGTTCATGATGTCGGTTGAGGTGGTGGTAGCATCGTCTGTGTTAACCCACAAGACACGATTTGCACCAGCATCTGCGATGTACAGGATGCCGTTTGATTTGTCCATCACCATGTGCCCAGGAACGCCATAGAAATGCGTTAGAACGACCTCAGAATACCGTCGTACGACAGCATCGGAATGGTCATCCTCTCCGGTATCATGATCTTCTTTGAAGTCGTATCGAACCAATTCGCCATAGTAACCATCATTGTACCAGTAAACGTTGTCGTAATCATGAGCAATACCAACGCCGAACGGTGATTCGTGATTCATATCAATGTGGCTACCAAGGAGTCCATTCCCATTGTTCTGGTTTTCAACAGCGAAGTGATTCAAAGACGAGGGCCACAGTGTTGGACCCATGAAGTAGTTCGCAGGTGCCTGTCCACAGTACGTGTTTCCTGTCTCTTGAGCTGAACCCCATTGCCAATCAAACTCAGGGTGATATGCTCCGAACGAAATTGCACTGACTTCTTCCAAGAAATGATTCCTGTGTGAATCGGCTCGATTCTGAGATGTTTGATTGGCGAGCCCGGTGTTTTCAATGATGGAGATGCTATCCGTAGCACGGTTCGCAATCCACAGTTCATTGGCTCGGCCAGGGTGGAATTCCAAGTCTCGGGGATCGTTGAGGTAGTCAGTTGAGTCAGCAATCACAACTTCGTCGAAACCAACACCAAACTTCTCGACAATTTCTGCATCGCCAGATTCCTCGGCCACAGAGAGGTGAGTAGGGAGGGAAAAGAGGAGCAACAAGACTGTCAAAACAACGGTTTGCTTCCTCACCATAACAGAACCTCTAATTTCACACATATGATATGTTGCCAGATTCGTGCAATATCATTCAATCCTTCATAACATAATTTCCTATTCAGATTCATCCGATATTGCGTCGTGAAGACTGAGTCGCAAAACACATGCAGCCAAAGCTGCAGACAAGATAAACAGCACTGCACCAGTGTATCCAGGAATGCCGATACCCACTCGAATCACAACGGTTGAGAGAATGAATCCAGTATTGCGAGCAAGTTGAGGGAAATCGGTGATGTGTTTGTAGGAGACTAAGAGGATGATGATGTCAGAAACAACAAGCCACGTGAAGAAATCCGAGAAGAACACTGTTCGACTTAGGCCTGTTTCACCATCAATAACACCGCGTGACCAGTTGGTAAAGGAATACATTGCAACAAGAACATACACAAGAACCAAGCCACAGGCTAACATCTTTTTTTGTTGAACGAAGGCTTGGATTGAGGCATCCTCTTCTCGAAGGTCCTTCGAATCAGACGTCTGAGCCCTGAAGTACAAGGCAGTTCCGAACAAAACAACGAAGGCAACAGCTTCGACTGCAATGAA
>CALDQY010000079.1 GCA_937911445.1 uncultured Rhodobiaceae bacterium
AGAGGCGGAGGCAAGGTTTCGTTTGCCAACGACTCGGATGAGGCGAGCATTTCCAGCGAGTAGACGCGACGATTCGTTCATAATGCGAATCGTTTTCGGGCAAATATGAGCGACCTCAATTTCGAAGCCATGCCCAACAAACTCGTGAACTATGCTACTCTCGATGGTATCGCCGTCATCGAATTAGCAAGTGATGCTGCAGGAGCACCATTGACCGAAACCAACGATCGTTCACCGAACACGTACACACACGAGATGATGAGCGATCTTGACGATGCCATCATCAAGGCACGATTCGATGACGACGTGTCCTGCATTGTTTTGACAGGTAACGGGTCCTCTTTCTTCTCTGCAGGTGCATCCATTCAAATGCTCAACAGCGTATCGCCTGGGTTCAAGTACAATTTCTGTCTTCACGCCAACGAAACACTCTCCCGTCTTGAGCAGACCTCGAAGTTGGTCGTTTGCGCCATCAACGGTCACGCAGTCGGTGGCGGTCTTGAAATCGCTATGGCCGCTGACATTCGCATCGCTCGCAAGAACTCTGGAAAGGTCGGTCTACCTGAGATCAACCTCGGTGTTCTCGCAGGTACAGGTGGAACCGCTCGATTGACTCGACTCATTGGAAAGGCCAAGGCCCTTGAGATGATGGTCACTGGTGAATTGATGTCCTTTGAGGACGCACATGCGCACAACCTCATCAACCATATTTGGGAAGGCGACGCTGCTGATTTCCGCCAAGACATTCTCGACTGGTGCAGCCAGTTCACATTGCCAAACAAGGCGACGAAGGCCGTTGGAAACATCAAGCGTTCTTGCCAGACCGGACCTGAAATCCCGTTCGAGTACCATCTTGCTCTTGAGCGTGAGTTGCAAGCTGCGCTCTTCAACTCAAACGACGCTAAGGAAGGAATTGCTGCGTACGTCGAAAAGCGTGTTGCAAACTTCACCGGTGAATGAGCGTGGATGGAATGTCTGATTTTCACATTCCTGCAGACGTCCCCGATGACCTCGCAGATACCTATCTCGAGAACTTGATGGCTGCTACATGCGGTACAGGTTCAATGAATTTGTTTGCGTGCGATCAGAAAATAGAGCACTTGAACGACGACTTCTACGATGGTGGGGATTCAATCCCACTTTCATCCAATGATCCTGGACATCTATTCGAAATTGGAGCACAAGCCCATCGAGAAGGTACCGTAGGTGTCCTTGCTGCACAAGGTGGACTCATCTCTCTGTACGGTCGTGACCATCCTGATGTTCCTTACTTGGTGAAATTGAACTCCAAGTCGCATTTGGTCAAGACCAAGCAACGTGATCCAATCAGTCTCGCCATGTGGGACATGGATGATGTCATGTCTCTCGTTTCCAACGGTCTGAACGTTGTTGGAATTGGTTATACCGTGTACATCGGTAGTGAATACGAGCATGAAATGATGACAGAAGCTGCGCATTTCATTCGCCAAGCCCACGAAGAAGGTATGATCGCTGTTGTTTGGATGTATCCTCGTGGAAAGGCGGTTGAGGATGAGAAGGATCCACAGTTGATTTCTGGTGCCGCAGGTGTTGCAGCATGCATTGGCGCTGACTTTGCGAAGGTCAACTACCCTCGTGCATGGGACGGTATGACACAACCAGAATCGCTGAAGGTTGCAGTTGAGGCTGCAGGTCGATGTGGGATCATTTGTTCAGGAGGCGGTTCGCTCCCTGCTCGTGACTTCTTGCAACGTCTATGGGATCAGATCAACGTCAGTGGTTGCAAAGGTGCAGCAACTGGGCGCAACATCCACCAGAAGTCGACCGATGAAGCCGTTCGGATGACAGCGGCTTGCCATGCCATCATTTCACAAGGTGCAAGTGTTGACGAAGCCATGGATATTTTCCAAGGCAACTGATTTCTGTGTAACGCAGGTTGAACAAGGTTTTATTGTCAAAGTTGCGTTTTTCACACTATGAAAAACGTTGGCGGTGCTGAGAGATTAGCCCGTGCATTGTTTGGATCGAGTTTAGTTTTGTTGGATTTCTTTGCAACAATTCAACTTGAACTTGTCTTCCTTGTCATTGGATTGTGGGGTGTGTTGACATCAGCCTTCGGCTACTGTCCATTCAATGGCCTCATGGGGAGAAACACATGTGCCATCCGGTACAATGACCCTTCATCCGAAGAAGTGGCTGTTGAAACAGCTTAGTTCTTCTTCATGTCATCGCCCATGGTAATGTTACCTTCTTGGTCGATGATGATTGGCGTTCCTTCCTTCCATCCTGGGCAGTTGTCTTCAACCCAAATTCGAGTGGCCCACTCGCAGATGTCGTATCCGCCGGAGAGAATTCCGGATCGCTTGATGTATCCGACCTTGACGATATCTTTGTCTTTGGAGAGAACATTGCCAAGTTGTTGGCTTGTCGTACCGTGACGCATGGTGCTGTTGATGTGTTCTAGGATCTCTGCAGTGTTGCGTGGTCGATCGCCTAGGAATTTCTTGATTTTTTCTCGTATGCGTACAGTTTTCATGTTCTTGTCCTCCTTTGAATTTCGCTTTTCGCTACTAGGCGATGTCGCTGTACCGAAGGAGCGAGGCCACTCATATAACCGTTCCTCCAACAAACGACGAGTTTGTTACCGTTACTGACCATAATAGGTGTAATTTTTACACGATGTGCAATGATATGTAAGTGAAGTCTCACAATTCCACTAGAAACTAGTAACTAAATGTAATTAAATAGATGCTTTAGAGGTAACAAATAAAAGGGAGCCCTATTAGAGGGTAACAAAAGTGACTCATCATGCCAAAGAAGACCATTCGCAGCCGGTATCAACGGCGCATTCTCGATTGGCTCCTCGATGGGGGTGGAACGGTATCACAAGCTTCAGAAGTTCTTGGCATTGCTATGCCTCACGCTTCGCTTGCAATGCGCCAATTGCGGGAATTGGGGGAGGTCCAACGTGACGACGGTGGATCCATACGGGGAGCAATCCATCGATTAACGCCAAAGGGAGCCGATCATCTCCTGATGGATCTGGTTGAACGCGTACGACAACAGGTGAGTAACATTCCCGATGGAATGAACGCTGTCGTTCTTTCAAATGATCGTTCAAGCGTCGTTCTTGGTGTCCTCTCAGAGCCTTCCTCGAGATTGATTTCCCTTCCTCGTCGAGCCGAATTGCTGGAACAGGATCTCGAATTTTCCTCCAGTGGAAAAGGAGGGGGGCTTTGGGCTGTTCAACGCGGGTCTTCGATTCCTTGGTATTCACTTGCAACGCTCGAGCCCTCAGCAGCACCAAGCGTACCGGTTGAGGGAACCTTGACCGCATTTGCGACGCAATCGGACCGAATTGGTATTCTTCGTCTCCGTTTGCTTGAATCGTCTGTGACTTGGGGCGTTGCCAACGGTACCTGGATTCGATTGGAATCGAAGGAGATGGAGGGACCATCTCAACTTCACGTCGGAGAACATTCCATTGGCCAGGTTGTTGGAACACCTTTTTCGGTACGTCCCGACAATGGTTTGTATGCACACCTCCCTTCATCTGTTGATCGAACCTTGCTTGTGTCATCGCTCGGAAATCATGCACAATTGCTGACAGAATCATTGTCTTTTTCCAATCACCGTTCCCTGCCTATTGATATCTTGGGGCCATGGATGAGGAAGCGACATCCACGTCTATCGACCGCAAAACGAAAAGCGCGTCTCCGATCGTTGACACGATGGCTCTTGACTGGACGTGGTAAACAACCACATCTGAATCTTCGACGTGCATTACTCGCAGACTTTGGAGAGCGAACGTGGATGGAACATTCCAACGCCATTGATGTTGTTCTTCTCGAAGGCATCTCACAACACGGGGCCATATGCATCGTTGAGTGGATGTTGGAATCAACCTCGTTTGACATGGTCGTCGAGTGGCCTTGGGCTGATGTTGATGATTTTGCTTTGATGGAGCGATTGCTTGCATCGGGGCGATGCAGATGTCTCATCACGTCCCGAGGTGAAGCGAAGGAATTCTCCAGTAAATCCGCCACATTACTTCCAACGGACCAACTCGCAACCGTATCATATCGTCCACAGGAATCTTACGAGTTTCGTGTTGAGTTGCAACGCAGTTCAACACGTTCCGAGCCTGAAGCGACGCGAGAAGGAATCCCTCATACTGCAAAGGAACTCATGCAGTGGTTCCAGTCAGGAGGTTTGGATGAAACCGTCTTGACAGGTGATGCTGCAACATCGAAGGACGTTCAACAAGACATCCGCAAAGCAATGCGTTTGTTTCCGCAAGGAGATTCTGATTTTGCAAACAGTGTTGAACGACAATCACCTCTTGCTGCATGGATTGCAAGTCCAGATGAGGGGCGGCCAGCACGATGGAAACGCATTGCAGACGTTCTCCCGTTTGGCTGGATTGATCTCGTGAATGTAGGTCGCATGGATACCGTTGAACTCATCCAAGCAATGCAACGAACCGATACAGGGTGGAAGCATCAAGCTGTTCGACAAGTTGTCAATGACTGTAATGCTGATTCATCTCTGCTTGTCGATCTCGTACCTCTCTTGAACGTGGAAGCAACCAAAGCTATGGCTGCTCATGTCCTTCTTCTCCTGAGTCGGACGTATCGTTCAGAACTTGAATCCACGCTTCCAAAGGCAGCAACGATTTGGTTGGATGCACCATACGATGCAGAACAGATACTGAACGTCCTCTTTGCAACAAGTCCGGGAACAACGATCGATGATGAGTTGCTTCAGCGGTTCCTCAGAGGTGCCCTTGTGCATCCACGAGGTTCACTGTTGCGAGTATGGGCGCAAGTGAATAATCTTCTCGAACAACGAGCACCGATTTCACTTGATGTGATGCGTTCATGCATGAATGTCCTGCCAGAACAGTGGTGGTCAACGTGGGCGTTGGACTGGCTCGATGCACAGTTGTCAACAGCGGGTGGTCGCGAATGGCTCGCCCATCATCCGAAGAATTGGCCAGCACTCATCTTTCGACCAAAAGGAGAACAAATCGGTTTGCCAGGTTATCCTCGTCAACACCAAGGTTTCGTCGATCGTCCAGCCTTGAAACTCAACATACTGATGCTTCCTGAAGGGGAAGGAACGGCTGCGCTCATGGATGTGCATGATATGGTTCAACGAATGGAACACGATGGTCCAGTTCACGTTGGAAGAATTCACCCATTGGTCGGTTGGTTGGCATGTGATGTTGAGACGTGGCCTGATTTTAGCATGGAAGAACTCCTCAATGGAAATCCAGAAGTTGCAAAACTTCTGATTGGACGGGCGATGTTGCAGCGAATGCTTTGATGGCCGATGTATTGAAATGCAACGTGTTTGAGCGCAAGTCGCCGTACGTGCAACATCAGCCTGAGCTACTGTGAAATTGCAATGACGTCTGATACCAACGATACGGTCCGCTATCGAAGACTGGGAGGACCCTTCGGGGAGTGAATTCCGGTGCAAAAGCGGAAACCCGGGCTGGACTATGGGTCCTCGATCGACTTCGGGATGAAATCGAGACAACCAACCGGCTCTACAGTACGCCCTGATACCGAGGGTCAGGCCTTCGAGGAAACAATGAACAAGGCCGTTAGGTATCAGGGCACAGCTTTTTGCCACATTCATTCGATTTGAAGCGATGTTCTCAAAGGCCGTATGCTTCAGCCAAGCCTCATGGAAGTGGACCGTTCCTTTCGTCGATGTCTCATCGGTGGAACGTTCGACCGTTTCCACTCAGGTCATCAACTTCTCATCCAAACCGCATTACGTCAAGCCGATTTCATCGAAGTTCATGTTGTCAACGATGAAATGGCTCAAGCGAAAGGTGGATGGATTCAACCCTTGGACGATCGTATGGAAACATTGCTCAATTGGCTGAGCGATACAGCACATTTGCGATACGAAGTCCACGTCCTCAACGATCCGCATGGGCCTGCACCGACGCATCGAACGGCAGACTGCATTGTTGCTACGGTTGAGACCATTCCTCGATGTCATCAAATCAACGAGCGAAGATATGAGAATGGGCTTCCTCCGCTCTCAATCCTTGAAGCACCTCACCTGAGCGACGAACTTGGAGGAATCTTATCATCGAGTCGCATCCGTCTCGGTCTTATCGATCAAGAGGGGCATCCATGGATTCCACCTTCGTACGAAGGAAAGGTGCTGCGCATGCCTGCAGTCCTCGATGATGAATTCAAGACGCCGATGGGTGATTTGTTTGAAGGTCCTGAAGATGCACCTGAAGTGGCCTTGTCCGCCATGTTGGAGGCTCTTCCAGAGAATCATGGAACGCTCGTTGCAGTCGGTGATGTGACTGTGAAGGGATTGATGGACATGGGTGTTTTACCAGACATTGCATTCATTGATGGCCAAACCAAGCGAGAAGCATTGGATGCTTCGCTTCTCGTTCGTGGAGACGCATACGCACAGCAAAGAAGCGTTGTCAATCCACCCGGGCAATTAACACCCGAACTGTTGGATGTTGTTCGTTGGGCTTTGGAACAAGACCAATCCGTCCTTGTCGAAGTTGATGGCGAGGAAGATCTAGCACCAATGTTTGTGCTTGCAACAGCTCCACTTGGTACGATTGTCGTGTATGGACAACCTCGGCAGGGCGTTGTTATGCGTATTTTGGATATGGAAGCCAAACATCGTGCAAGGAATCTTCTTGTTCATTTTGAGGCTGAAGAATGAGTGACAAACCCCTCGTAACGGTAACGGTGTGCGCTCGGAATGGAGCGCATTGGGTAGAAGATTGTCTCAACGCAATTCACGCTCAGACACATCGTCCGTTGCAAATCATTGCTGTCAACGATGGTTCAACGGATTCTACAGGGTCGTTGATGGATGCTTGGATGGAATCGAACAGTGATTCCGATGTGTCCATTTCCGTCCTTCATCAGGATGCGATTGGTTTGTCGGCTGGTCGAATGGCAGCATTGAATCATGCTCAGGGTGAATGGGTCGCCATCACAGACATCGATGTCCGACCTGAACAAGATTGGATCGAACAATTGTTGCTCGCCAATGTTCCAGTTGGAGAAGAAACCATCGTTGCAGTCACAGGTCGAACCATTTTTCAAACACACACGGACTTAGTGAGCCGCTTTCGTGCTGTTGAAATCGCCTCAAAGTATCGAAGCCGTCCACGAAGGACCTCGCTGGCTAACGGACCATGTTCGATGTTCAAGCGACAAGCTCTACTCGATGTCGGTGGATTTGATCCGAAATGGTATCATGCTGAAGATATGGAAGTCAGCCTTCGATTGTTGAATGCAGGGGGCAGCATCGTCTATGCTCCAGACGCTCTTGTTGCGCACGTACCTGAAGTAGGTGTCCGACGGTTCCTGCACAAACGCCGTCGGGACGCTCGTGCTCACGTTCGTATTGTCCGTCACTATCCTTCTCGTCAACGTTCAGGACCAGGTTTCGATTTCATTGGAAGTGCAAGCATCGCCTTGTCCATTTTCCCGATTACCTTGTTGATGTTGCTGAGTATTATACCATTGTTGATGACCTATCCATTTGAGCAATCGTGGACTGAGATGTGGCAAACCCAACTTGCCTTGGGTGGGTTCATGCTTGGCGCTCTTGTTGAATTGATGTTCTGGAGAGGTCCATTGGGTGTCATCACGAGAAGTATGAAGAGCGATGCAGGGAAAAGCAGTATCTTGCTTGCCATTTCTGTACGGATACTGATCCTCCGTTGGTCGATAGCCTTGTGGCAAGGCTTGTTACTGGGTTGCTTGGATGCGATGTTTGCTCGAAACGGTCACAAGCGATTGTTTCGCTGATCACATGACGGTTTCGTCACCAGGTGGTGCTCGGCTTACTGCATTGAGGGCGAAACCAAAGGCAACCAAAGTGATGGATACGGAGTAGACCCCAAGGTCAATCCATGTCATGTACATGACACTGTATCCAATGTAGAATCCAAATCCTAGGAGGAGACACCATGCTCCAACTGCTCGCATGAGGCCGCCTTCTGCACCGACCAGTGCAGGCCAGGTATCGTTCATGACGAGCGAAAGTGCAAATCCTGCAACACCGCCCTCGACCTTTTCATTGATTGAATTGAGTCCAAGGCCGAGAAGTGCAAGACATGCTACAATAAACACGAAGTCGCCGATAACGAATGCTGGAGCGTCATCTTTGTGACCGAATGCATCGGCAAATGCTTCGAAGGTGAGGAGTCCGCCCCAAGACACTCGGTACGTTGGGTGAATGTAGCCCAGCGAGTTGAGAATAGCAAGACTGAGGCCCCATACTCCGATGGCAATGTACCATTTAGAGAGGGTCACTGAAGGATTGATGAAGATGCCTGCCAATCCGCCAGACTCTGCGTTCTCTTCACTGCTCATGGACTTGCCGACCCCCATTTGCCATATAAGAACAACGAATCAGAGCGGGCGTTGTTGTCGGTAGCGATTGTTGAACACAGTTCGCATGTTTTCATCCGCATTCATCAAG
>CALDQY010000080.1 GCA_937911445.1 uncultured Rhodobiaceae bacterium
AGGAGGAGCCGGTGGTGCTTCGGGCATTGGCGGCATTTCAGGCATCTCTGGTGGTGCCGGTGGCGCCTCAGGCATTGGAGGCATTTCAGGCATTTCAGGAGGCGCCGGTGGTGCTTCTGGCATTGGAGGAATTGGTGGCATTTCAGGTGGAGCCGGAGGTGCTTCAGGCATCGGAGGCATCGGTGGCATGCCTGGTGGAGCCGGTGGTGCTTCAGGCATTGGAGGCATTGGCGGCATACCTGAAGGTGCTGGTGGTGCATCACCCATCGGTGGCATTGGTGGCATTGGTGGCATGGGTGGCATGCCTGGTGGTGCTTCAGGTTTATTTGTATCTTCGTCCGTCATTTTCTCTCCTCCATGTAGCAAAGTGCAACCTTGCCATTGTTGTCTAGCACATAACCGTTCTGTTGGTTAGTTTTGCTCGATTGCAACCTTTTGGCGCTGAGTTCATGTAGGTTGGGTTGGAGGATTATTCATGGTCGGACAAGATAGTGGTACCCCTCCAGTTCTGTTTGTTGTTGGAACTGCAGGTGCTGGGAAGTCATCTCTGGTTACGTCTTTTCAACGATGGTCTCGCTTCCTAGAGACCGATGTTATTGCAGTGAATCTCGATCCGGGAGCAGAGCGTGTACATTACGACGCAGAGTTCGATGTTCGTGATTTAATTTCGTTGACTGAAGTCATGACAGAGTACGATCTCGGGCCAAACGGCGCTCAGATTCTCGCTGCTGACCTTCTCGCTTCACAGGCAGGAGATGTTGCTGAGCAACTCCATGCACTAACAGGTGAGATGATGATTGTTGATACACCAGGACAGGTCGAATTGTTTGCGTTCCGTGAGGCAAGCAACCACCTCATCGAAGTCCTTGGCCGAGATCAGTCAGCAATAATTTACTTGTTTGACCCAATGCTATCTCGATCACCATCTGGGTTTGTTTCACAGATGCTCCTCTCGTCAATTGTAGAGTTCCGGTTGGGACTTCCAACGAAGAACTTCCTCTCAAAGAGCGATCTGCTTGACCCTGACGAATTAGAGAAGATTTTGGAGTGGTCAGAACGACTTGAAATTCTTGAGATGGCTCTTTACGACGAGGCAGGTGGCCAGCGAACAGAATTCGCAATCAACCAGCTGCGTCTTATGCAACAATTTGCACAAAGTCCAGGACTCACTCCACTATCCAGTGAACTCGAAGAAGGTCTTGCAGACATTTTGACGTTCGCACAGGCTATGTTTGGTGGAATGAACGACGCTCGTGATGGATTTGCAAGTGATATCGAACATGAGAAAGATGTTGACGACTTTGTTTGAAAAACATTGTAATCTGTCTCGTTGACCATAGCGCATGGTCAGTCATCTCCTTGCCATCGACGACGTTAACAAAGACTTTGAACAAATTCTGAAGTGGGCAATAGAATTCAAGCGCTTGTGGAAACAAGGTGACGAAGTTGCACTCAACTTCATGCCTTTGGATACGATGACAATTGGATCCATTTACGAAAAGCCATCCACACGTACACGTGTCTCTTTTGAAGTAGGTATTCACAGACTTGGTGGAAATGCATTAACACTGCTGAAGAACGATATTCAACTTGGAAAATCTGAGACGGTTGGAGACACATCTCAGGTTCTCTCGAGATTCCTTGGAGGGATGACGTACCGATGTTTTGCGCATGATGACGTCGTAGAACTTGCAAAGTATGCAACTGTTCCAGTCCTCAATGCATTGTCGGCCAAACACCACCCATGTCAAGCAGCGGCTGATTTAATGACCGTCATGGAGCATTTTACAGACAGGGAGAACCTCGTTGTCACTTGGGTTGGTGATGGAAACAACGTACTCCATGATTTGATGCTCGCTTGTACGATGCTTGGTATCGATTTCAGGTATGCAGTCCCGGAGGGTTATGAGCCTGCAGAAGATGTTGTTGAACGCTCGCAGAAATACGCTACGAAGCACGGATCTGAACTAACACGAACAGTCGATCCAAAGGAGGCCGTCAAAGATGCGCATGTCGTATACACTGACGTTTTCATCTCAATGGGTGAGGAGCATCTCGCCGACAAAATGGAGGCGTTTTCTGGATACCAAGTCAATGAAGAGATGGTCTCTGGAATGGATGATGACTGGCGCTTCATGCACTGCTTGCCAGCACATCGTGGTGATGAAGTTACAGACTGGGTCATGGACCACGATCACTCCATCGTATTCGACCAAGCCGAAAACAGAATGTGGGCCCAGATGTCATTATTGTGCTACTTCATCGCTCCAGATGCATGGGATGCAATGGGTGAATTCATGGGTCTTGTTTAGACAAGAATTGTGACAATAAAACTCACCAAACCAAGGAGCATAGCGATACGAAGTCTCGTCGCAACTGCATAATCCTCACCTTTCCACATTGGACCATTCAAGCTTATGAGTAAGACAATTGCAGGAGATTGAAGGAGGAGTTGTCCAAACAAAAACGGCCCCTGCCAGTATGGGATATACAAGAATACGATGCCAATGAGTGTGAGGACGTAGGCAACCATTCGACTGTTTTCTTTTCCGATTTTCATTGGCAAGGTTTGTCTCGAATCAGAATCCGCTTCCATATCTTGGCAATCTTTGATGATCTCCCTTGCCAGGTTGACAAAGAACACTACACCTGCAACATACCAGCACAAAAGTACGTCGAGTCCTTCTATAGACGAGGCTCCATAGAGAACAACTGCTGCCACGAGCGAGGATATGGCGATGTTACCTACCAATCCATTCTGTTTTGTCCGAGGCCCATGGTCGTAGGTAATCATGAGAATGACCGCAGCCAGATAGATGCCTGCGGTGTATGCCTGTGATCCTTCCATCAGGTAAAGGCATCCAAGAAGCGAAGCTATGCTAAGTAACGACAGGAAGCCAATCAACATCTTGGTTTCAGAGATGCTGATTGAACCATTCGCAAGCGGGCGAGAAGGGTGTGCAACCTTATCGATTTCAACATCACTCAAATCGTTGAGCGCATTACCTGCGGCCATGAAGAACAGAACCGAAAAAGTCGCCAGTGCAACTTCTGGATAATCGAGCAGCGCTTCAAAATCAAGCAACGCAAACGCAGCCCCAAGAGGTGTTGCAATGAGAGCCAAACCAAGATTCTTGACTCGCATCAATTGAATTGATGCAACAAGCTTGTTGGCCATGACTCAGCCAAGAGCCACCGACACTTGTTCCTTTTCTCTTAGGCGGTTGCACGAGCCCAAACACAAACACGCATTCGGAAGCCCCCGATGTCGGTGTTTTCGTCGAATCCGACCTTGATAAATCGACGATCTCGAGCGAGAACGTTACCAAGTTGGTTCATAGTTGCGCCCCAGCGGAAGCGTTGGTTGACATGATCAAGAATGTCGTTGGTGTTCGCCTCTTCAACAGACTCGAGGTACTCGTCTATCGCATCTCTCAAGCGCTTTGTCCTCGACATCAAGCCTCACCTCTAAGTGCAGCTCGCTTGATGAGGTTACGGATGCTTGTCGTGACAGATGGAGCTGTTGTTTGACCGGGCTGGTGCCATGGCGTCCATGTCATGTCCTTGCTGCGATCAGGTAGTTTGCCGCTTGCAGATGCGTACACAGTTGTCGTTCGGTGGTACCAGAGCGGTTCCTCAGTACCGGTTTGCGTTGCTGTTAGGTCAGCAAAATTCGTTGGAACATTGTTGTTCATGATTCAACATTCACGGGCGGCCGTATATCAACAGAAAATCGAGAGGTAAATGAAAAGTGAAAGTAAAAACGTCGAGCAGTACTTTGTTTGTTTGAATCAGAACAAAACGAAAAGTGAACGAAATCTCATTTTTCAAAGTCGCCATTTCTAAATAGAGGACGATACAG
>CALDQY010000081.1 GCA_937911445.1 uncultured Rhodobiaceae bacterium
CATGTTCGCCATCATGAGAAGAAAGACAACAGTCGATCATGAGTTTGGCTTCGTAGCCCCACCAATTCCACAACCACTGCCAAGTGCACCGCCTCTCCCTCCTGAAGGGTTGCCAGTTGGATGGACCATGGAACAGTGGACGTATTACGGTGAAGATTATTTGAATCGACTCAAATAGAAGTATAGTAATTACTCAAATATGAAAATGCCTTGGTCTGTTTATGAGCAAGAAATTCTTCATCAAAATTGTAACAGACCCAGATGTTGACCTTAGAAAGTGCGTTGTCGGCATAGCCTGTGCAGCACAAGCCATCAACGATGGTCACGATGTTGACGTATTTTTTGCAGCGGACGGAGTGAAAATGATACACGCTGGTTACATTCGTGGAATCAACGAGCAAGGAAATTTCCCAGATGGAATGATTTTCAACATGCTGAAAGTCATCACAGAAGGAGCGTCCAAGGTTTACTGTTCAACGGGTTCTCAAGCTGCCAATGGTGTGACCAAAGAGAACGCAGATGAGATTCTCCTTGAAGGATACACAGATTGGATGACATGGAGCGGACCTCCAGGCGTGATTGAACTGAGTGCAGCATCCGATGTTCAGTTGGTCTACTAACTTCAATCCGACCGCATACTGAGAATCTCCCTCGGGATTCTGTAGGTGTAATGGAAACCATCACCAATGAGCGCCAGAGATTCGAGTAGATCATCGAATGCAACTTGGTGAAACGTTGAATCAAGATTGTGCAATGGCATGCTTGCTGCCATCTTACCTTGTCTAGACAGTGAAATGCCTGTGGCGACGTATGGTTCAATTGAAGTGAAACGTAACATCTCTTCTGAGGTCTCGATGCTTCCTAATCCTTGAAACATCTTGACAAACCATTCGCTGATTTTGCCCCATTCTTCAATCTGGAACTTCATAGTTAGACCATCATCCATCGACGTATAGATGTTCTCTCTATGTCGTAGCCTTGATGCACCACCGACGAGTGGGAGGTTCATGGCCTCCCTCATCTTGATGCGACACGGTCAGTCGATGTGGAATGCTGCGAACCTGTTTACAGGCTGGGTTGACGTTCCTTTGACGCAAGTTGGTATCGACGAAGCGTTAGCAGGTGGGCGGAAGCTAGCCGATGTTCGAATCGATGAAGTCCACACATCGACCTTGATTCGTGCGCAAATGACCGCCATGTTGGCATTGAGTCAACACAAAAGTGGCAAAACGCCGGTTCTGCAATACGCTGATTCTGGTGAACAGATGAGTGGGAACGAGCAGAAAATGGTTGAATGGTCGCAGATGCATGAAGATGCAGATGCTTCCAACATTCTCCCGGTCTTCGTTTCGTGGCAGTTGAATGAACGCATGTATGGTGATCTGCAAGGTATGAATAAACAAGCAACACGAGACAAGTTCGGAGATGAACAAGTCAAGATTTGGCGACGTTCTTATGATATCCCTCCTCCAAATGGCGAGAGCCTTGAATTGACTGCAGCACGAACAATACCATATCTAGAATCGGTTCTTTTACCAGCCTATGCGCAAGGAAAGCATCTCTTTGTTGCAGCCCATGGAAACTCACTACGAAGCATCATCATGCACCTTGAAGGATTGAGCAAGGAAGAAGTCCTCGGGTTGGAAGTGCCTACAGGCGTTCCGATGATGTACGAACTGCAGGATGGTGCATGGAAACGAACCATGGGGTGATGTTATGCTGCTCGATTGGCGCTTCGATGGCTTCCCCGGACGTGTACTCTGGGTTGATTTAACGAAAGGGACTGTTCAAGCCAAGGAGATTCCACACGATTGGTTGATTGAGTCGATGGGCGGAAAAGGCCTTGCAACGCGCTTGCTCGTTGAGTGGGATACCACCGATTACGAAGCAGCGATGCAGCTCCAGCATCCCGTCCTCGATCGAGTTGACGTTGCCCGACACCCTACAAATCCTCTCCTGTTCATGACGGGCCCATATCAAGCGAGCACAGTCGGCTCCTCCGGTCGTGCTGTCGTTGTCACACGTTCTCCTCTTACCGATCTTTACATCGACACCTACATTGGAGGAAACATCGGGCATGTCCTTCGTCAAGCAGGTTGGGATGGGCTGTTCATCACGGGTGCCTCAGAGCATCTCTGTCGACTTGAGATTGTGGACGGCCATGCGGAACTACACAAGGCAACGGAATTGCAGGGAATGACAACCTGGCAGGTTGAGCAAACGCTCGATGGTATGGGCGAGTGTCTCTCCATTGGACCGGCAGGAGAACATGGCGTGCGTATTGCAAGTCCGCTCACAGCTGGTCGAAGAGCTGCCGGCCGAGGCGGGACTGGTGCTGCATTTGGTTTTAAGAATCTTAAAGCGGTAACCGTCAAATCAACAACCAAAGAGAAGGTTCGCTTCGCAAGCGAGGCGAGTCTCAAATCTGCGGTTAAAGTTCAGCGCCAAGAAATGGGATTACGACGACGTTCAGGTGATCCATTCTATGCTTTTGGAACAAGCAGAGGGCCGATTTATGCCTCAGCAAACGGTCGTATGCCTACAGCCAATTACAGTTCGACCAATGCCATGATTCCAGCGTTTTCGGAACTGAAAGTGAGCGGCGGTCAAGGTGGAGTTGTTCCTGCAACGGGAACTGCTGTGACCATCACCACCAAACTCGATGCGCATGAGCTGTCCGGTGAACACTGGCATGAATCTTTGCCTGATGCAAAACAATCAGCTTGCTGTGCACCTTGTCCAATCGCTTGTGAGGCCGCTGATCGGCCAACAATCGATGGAGAGAAAATCCGCAAGCGCCCCATACATTTGGATCGCGTGGATCGTCCAGAGTACGAAACTCTAGCCATGCTCGGCGCGAATTTAGGACTGACCAGTTCGCTCGATGTTATGGATGGAAACGATGCCTGTAACCGCCTCGGCATTGATACCATCTCTGGCGGAGCTGCTCTTTCCATTGTGTGTGAATTGGTGGCACATGGCTGGCTTCCTGATAATTGGTCGGACCATTTTCATGCTCCATTCGACTTTGGCCGATACAAGCAGGGCGATCTTGTTCCGTGGCAATTTGGAATACCGGAACTGCCTCCTCTTGCCCTTGCGATGCTTGCGAATGCTCAACCTGGGTCCAATGAACTGTTTTCCGTTCTTGGCACAGGAGCAGTAGCTTTCTCGGAATATGTTGAGCGAGTTACGGGCCATCCTGCAACCAAATTGACAGCGCACTGCAAAGGTCTCGATTTACCTGCATGGGATCCACGTGGAAAGCGAGGAAATGCCATGGCATACATGACTGCAAACGTAGGGGCTTCACACATGCGTGCTGGCTACAAGGAACCAACAGGTTTGCCGAACGCTTCTGCTGTCGACTTGATGGAAGAATTGATTGAAAGCCAAAACAGCATTGTCATTCGAGATTCGATGATTCTCTGTGCATTCGCCAAAGGTGCAACTCCGGATGCGGTCATGTTGGATGCATGGAATGCGATTACGGGTGATGTCGCTTCCTGGGACGACTTGATGCAAAGGGCGAGTTTGCAATGGGATTTGGCACGAAAGTGGAACGTCGAACATTGGCATCGGATTGGTGTTGAACCAATGGATGCGGACCTCCTATCGTGGCGCTTGCGCAAGGAACCCATCCCTGCTGGTGTTGCAGCAGGCATGGTCTCGTTTGTTGATGATGACGATGAAAAAGCATGCATGGAAAAATACTACGCATTAAGAGGTTGGAAACCGGATGGAACTCCATAAACGGGGTTTACCATGCATCCTACAGTAAGGAAGGCATTGCTGTTGGTCCTGTTGATTGCATCACCATGGATGTTGGTTCAAGGATGGATTTTTGTCGGTGCCCAAGACGAGTCCATTTCTTCCATGGAAGCCTGTCCGGAAGGCAGTGCGAACTGTGCGCATCTCGGTGGAAATGCAAACTATCGAATGGATGTAAGCTCAACATTCATTGATCGTTCGATCAAGGATATTCGTTCAGACTTAAACGACTACATTACGGAGTACGATTGTAAAATTCTCGTTGAGGATGCTTCGGATTCGTTGTACTATGTCCACTTTGTTGAACGTACTCCATTTTGGTTGTTCCCAGATGATGTCTTGGTTTCCATTGAGCAAGTCGATGAAGACACTGTCAACATTGAACTCCATTCCCAGTCTCGTTTAGGACTTGGCGATATGGGGGTCAATCCGGAG
Source organism: uncultured Rhodobiaceae bacterium (assembly GCA_937911445.1). Classification (GTDB taxonomy): domain Archaea; phylum Thermoplasmatota; class Poseidoniia; order Poseidoniales; family Poseidoniaceae; genus MGIIa-L2. The sequence continues at coordinate 4,207 of CALDQY010000081.1, forward strand.
CGATTGGAGAGAATTTACGATCAACTTGTAGGCTGAAACAACTCATCCCATCCGTACGGATAACCGCTCTCATCGATGAGCAGTACATTGACGCCCAAGCCGGTTTTGTGAAAAGCAATCAATTGGATGTCGTGGATGGAATGTCCTGTTGGTGCGATGCCAAGTACAGGCAATTCCTTTCGGGAAAACCAAGATCGTTTTGTTTTGGGTGCATGTTCTGTCCCCAGACTTCGACGCGTTCCATCAACATCATCAAACCAAGGGAGTGGTCCTTCAGGTGAAAATCGGAGACCAAGAATCATGTCGACACCAGTGGTTTCTTGTGCAGCATCTGTGTCTGCTCCGCTTGGAATCGCAGGAGCATTTGGATGCGTATGCAACCAGTGTGTGAACCGGCCTGCTCGAGAACCTCGTTGTCCTGAAAAGAGATCATCGGTCCATTCTTCTGGGAGATGATGAACGGAATAGGAGTCACCACGGTTAACGACATGAGCCTCCTTGATGACGTAGCCCTGACCTCCGAAGAGGTTGGAAACATGCTCTTGACCCTCAAACGCAGATTCGACTTCATGGATGTGTTTTCGATTTGGGTCAACATCGAGACCGACGAGAATTTCATCGGGCAGCGACTGAAGTGCCCACACAACGAGTTCACGGAAAACAGGGCCGGGGAGGTGCAATTGTGCCGCATAGGCATGCCTCATCGAATACGATTCTGCGTTGTAGGAACGCATCGCATCAACCAACCAGGCTTCGACCACGCACCTTCCACTGCATCATCCTTCATCAAGGGGCGCTTGTAGGAGAATCCTTGAAAACACTGGAGTGTATGTCCTTCTCATGGCGAAGAAGCGAGGAGGGTTTGGCCGTTTCCTCGGTGCACTCACCGGCACGCCATACGAACGTCTTCTCAAGCAAGTGGAAAAACTTGCGAATGAGCACGCTGATGATGAGCGCAAGCTCGGAAAAGCACTCAAGAAACTCGTCGATGTTGTCGGAACAGCTTACGAGGAAGAGGAAATCGACGAAGACGAACATGACCTTGTTATCGAAGCCATCGAAGAGGCAGATCCGAAGGGGCGTTCGTTCCCGAAGTTTGCTGAAGAAGATGCATTTTATGCCACCGATGCGCCTGACGCTCCAGAATTGAACCTTGGTAAGCGCAAGAATTTGGACGAGTTGATGACAGCATCAGGAAAAGAATTCACGGGTAGTTTTGGACGTGATGAATTTGATGAATTCAAGGCCCGAATGACGGATGATTTCTATGCTGATTCGGATGAAGCCATCCAAGCTGGTGATCACCATGCTACGATTCGAACAGAGAATCGAGTCTTCACCGATGAAGAAGATGAATTGCAGAATGTCAAAGCAATGATTTCACAGGAATCAGGACTTGTTGATCCCACCGCTGTTATAGAAGAGGAAGAAGAATCCTTTGAAGACGACGAGAATTATTCCATCGATGAAGATGGAACAGAATGGTTCCAAGACGACGATGGCTACTGGTGGTACCGCCCTGAAGGAGAGCCTGACTGGCTGCCTTGGGAAGAGGACGAAGACTGATCACGACGGTATCGGTTGTTGGTCCCACCACGGTGGAGCAAGGAACCATGCTTCATGATCAACTGGACGTTCAATCAAGGGTAGTCCAATGGTTCCACCATCGATGGACAATCCACCCAATGGGTTGGTTGCGCACGGGCCAGGCAAGTAATCCTCACCTGCTTCAGTCAATTCAATGCGTAGTGTATGTCCAGCAGGAACGATAACGTCGAGAGGATTGAATTCCATCAGCATGGTGTAGGAGGAAAGCGGAGCAACGGGATTTGCATCGTATCCTCCGTCTCGGTAACGTAGGTCCATGGTCGCATGACCAAGTCGAAGGTTGAGCGTATCATCGAACAATGTTGCAAAGATTTGTCCACCATTGCATGCCTGTGTTGATACATCAAGATGCAATGTTGGTAGCCCTGAAATGTGCAAGCCATCCTCGTAAATCTGGCTCGTTAATGTCACAGAGCCTCCCAAACCAGTCACGGTTCCATCGCCACTCCATTCGGTTCCAATGCCTTCCATTTGCCACGTCATGTCTTCAGGAGGCCAAGTTTCCTCAACATGCCACTTTCCATCATGCGTTTGTATCTGGACCATCGGTTCTGGTTCTTCTCCAATATCCTTGAGATAATACTGGAACCAACCATAGAGTTCAACAGCCCAATCCATTCGACTCATGTTTGGATAAGCCTCGCCTCCGTATCCACTTCCAAGTTCACTGTGTCGGTCTGGTTGATCGGGATAATTGTGCGCCCACTGTCCCGCAATCGCTCGAGCATTGATGCCAGCATCTCGCATCAACTGATAAGTCGGGAAGGCGTGGTATGGGTCGACGTTCCAGTCTTGAAGACCCCAGACGAGATAGACGCTTCCACGATAGTTTTCGAGAACATCTGGAAGGTGACGACGCTCGTCCCAATAATCGTTCCATTCTGCGCCACCAAACTCAGCAAAAGCATAGGTCGACCACGGGTTGAGCGGGCCAATAAGATCATCTGAACAAACTCGCATATCATCGGTCGTCAAGTCTGCCGTTGCGGCCTGATATGCAGCATCGTAACCCATCGCACGTGCTTCAGAAGAACCGTTTCGATAGAACATTTCCTGGACACCAATCGAACCCGATATTGGTACAATGGTCTTCAGATGCTCGCTTGGTTGTTGCGCAGCTTCCCAATTGGTCGTTCCAGCATAGGATTTGCCCATCAGTCCAACGTTCCCATTCGACCAATTTTGTTGTCCAAGCCAATCGACAACGGCTTGAATTCCGACTTGTTCTCCGAGGCCTTTGACATCTTGACAATGGGTTGATTTTCCTGTTCCGAAGGTACTTGCTTGAGCAAGTGCATAACCGTGTGGAACGAAGGTATCGTAGACCCATTGTCCAACACCTCCGTCTGGGATGGTGTTCGGATTCGAGTCAGCACCAACACCAGGCATGCCTTCTCCGCCAAAGTCGTAGTAAGGATGGATGGTCATGATGACGGGGACCTTGACGCCCTCCTCAACATCTGGTAGCCACAATGCAACGTGCATTCTGGCTTCATCAGGATATCCTACATCCTGCTCTGAAGCTGGAAGATCAACGGAAATGAAGTGTTCTGTATACGGCAAGACATCGTAGGTCCCATTTTCGGGGAGTTGTGCCCGCATGGTATCCATTGGCAGATCCATCGTGTGTCGCTCATGGAGTGGAACATCCCACCAATCGTAGGTATTTTCCACTTCATTTTCGTCGGTAAGTGCTTCACCGAACGACATTGAAAGGAACAAGAAAATGACACAGAAGGCGATTGTTGCTGAGAGCGAGATGTTCAATTGTGTTTTACTTCGCTCTGAGGAGGAATCGAAGATTTCCGCTTCGATGATGTCCTCAGCCATGACTCGTCCAGTCGTTGGACATAGAAGAGGATGGCGATTCTATGGCAACCTAAACGAGACCGGAACTGGCTGATTCCATTCGTAATCTGCTTGTGCGTTCAGTCCCAATTGTTCGAACACCTTGGCAGTGCTATGCACACCATCAACACCTTTCATGAGCGCCCTGGGAGCGAGGGTGGCCAATCGAACGAAGCCTTTCTGCCACAGAGCGAGTGCTGTAATGGCATCTTGTCCTGTCGGAACGGTCCGTTTCAATCGAGGACCGAACGGAGGTGGATGTGGATGCTCTGCATCGAGGAGTGTCTTCCCTTGACGAATCGTTCTGAGCTTCGAATATCGAGGTTTCATGAAACGCTTGCGGATGGCTCGCCAATCCTTTTTTGCATACGATACACCTTCCAAGAACCGTCGTTCGTATTCGTACAGCGTATCCTTGATTTCGTTCCAGACATCGTCGTCAATGCAGTACGTGTAGAAGTGCTCATGCGTTGGAACAACAACATCGAGATCGTCTTCTGAAACGGATTGTTGTGGTAGATTCCAAACCTGAACCATGCCGATGTCAGCATACTCTCGAGCCCAATCAGCAAGAGAAAGCGTGGTTTTGATGAAATTTGGTCCAGGAATCAAATCATCCTCGATAAGAATCACTCGTTCGTATCCATGATGGTCGAACAGATCTCTGCGAGCGCCAATCAGGTTTCGACCAACACCGTAGTTTTCCTCTCGAAGAACGATTGAGGTGTACGGAACGCCTGATTCTTTGATGATGGCCTCGATTTCACTTTGTTTTGCCTTCGGCCCACCGTCAACATAGTGGTGAACATCGATCCCTTCGAGGTCATCGATGTTGTTTGCAAGTCCAACGAGCAATTCCTGCATCAAATCAGGGCGATTGAAACTTGCAGTGAAGATCGCTGTTTTCATTTCAGGCCCTCCTCAGAAAACGTTGCTTGAGATAATACAGCCGTTCTTTCAATGTGTTTGGAGGGTGACGAATGTTGATGGGAAGCATGATGATGTTCTCATAGTTCATGCTTCGAAAGACCTCGCAGATAACGGTCGTATCGCAATCGATGTCATTGGTACGCGGATTGATTCCAGCAAATCGAGCTCCTTCCTGAAACGGCTGAGCAGCATAGTTGCATATGCCGTTAAAAGTCGACCAAACATCAATGCTTTCTGATGGAATACCATGATTCCACCATGTCTCTTCCGATGTTTTTCTGGTTGCCCAAGCGTCGTAAAATTGTCCCATGGCATTGGTTGTGTAGCCTGAAACGATGTCTCCTTCTTGGTTGATGATGGTTGCAGCATCCATCGGTTTGTACAACACGTCGGTTTCAATGAAAACGATTCGATCGAATTGTTCGATGGACGACGCTTGCTCAATGCAGGCATTGCGTGCATTGGCGATGTTTTTCACTCGGGCTCCTTCCTTACCAACCAGATGCTCCGTGCCGAGATTGGTCGATGTGAAGGTTGTCTTGCAGCGTTTTGAAAGAAGCTCACTGTATCGCTCGAGCAGTTTCTTGGTACCGTCGTTTGAATCGTTTTCGTATACCGAAATTTCTACCTCATGGTCCACCATGAGCACATTGAGCAATCCATCAAGTTGATTGTACCACGACTTCAATCGTTTTGCATTGTTTCGAGAAATGGTGCAGAGAAGGAGTTTCAATGCGCTTCACCGACCATAAGAACTCCAGCAAAGTGGATGAAATTCCCTATGGACATTCCTATTTAAGCCCGAGGTTGTGGCGTGACATATGGCCACTGTTCTCGTCACTGGGGCTTCTGGGATGTTGGGTCAACACCTCGTTCCTATGCTTGAGAACAGAGGTTACCAAGTCCTTACACCGTCTCGTGACGAAGTCGATTTGACCGATGCAGCAGCAACCTCTGCCTACATCAAATCAAAGAGGATTGATGCCGTTGTTCATTGTGCTGCTTATGTTGCAGGTATTGCATCAAGCAAGGCATCGAAACATCACTCGTTCGATGCCAACCTTTCCATGGGTATGAACCTCATTCGTTCATGTCTGGACAATGGAATTTCAACGCTTCTTAACGTTGGAAGTGCAACGGTCTACCCAAGTGATGCGCCTCAACCGCTCTCTGAGGCTTCCTTGGGACAAGGTGCGTTTGAAGGCCCAATCGAAGGCTATGCGCTGTCCAAGTACGTCGTGTATCGAGCTTGTGCAATGGCCAACGAGCAATTTGATGTCGCCTTCAAGACCATCTTACCTTGCAACCTGTTCGGTCCATTTGACAACTTTTCACTTGAAACTGGCCACATGTTGCCTGCGATTCTCCATCGTATGCATCAAGCCAAGGAACATGACAATGCCCCCATCGTCATATGGGGCGATGGTTCTGCAAAACGAGAATTCCTCTACGCACCAGACTTAGCCGATTTCATCTGCTTCGCACTCAAGAATTTCGAAGCCCTACCTGAAGTCATGAACGTTGGCTCGGGCGTGGAAGTCAGCGTCAAAGAAATGCATCAACACATGGCCAAAATCACTGGTTATACTGGTGAATTGAAACACGATCTTGACAAACCTGTAGGCCGATTACGACGGTATTTGGATTTGCATCACCAACAACGATTGGGATGGTCGCCAAAAACGCCATTTGAAGAAGCATTAGCAATCACCTATGATTATCTGAGGGGGACTTTGGAATGACACTACCACTTGCTACGAGTACTTGGGACGACGAAGAATACGCTGCAATTCAACGAGTTATCGACAGCGACCGCTTCAGTATGGGTCCAGAAGTTGAAGCGTTTGAGAAGCAATTCGCCGAGTTCTTTGGTGCAAAATATGCCCTTATGTCAAACTCAGGGTCATCGGCGAATCTGCTTGCTGTCGCCGGGATGATTTATTCGAAAGGCATCGATTTGAATCCAGGCGATGAGGTTCTTGTTCCTGCAGTCTCATGGTCAACCACATACTTCCCTGTATCACAGTATGGGCTCTCAATGCGTTTTGTCGACATCGATGTAGAGACTCTCAACATCGATATCAATGCCATCGAAGATGCAATCACGGAAAAAACCAAGATGATTTTCTGTGTCAATCTTCTCGGCAGTTCCGTCGACTATCCACGTTTGCTCGCTCTTGCTGAAAAGCACAACCTGTATGTGATTGAAGACAACTGCGAATCCCTTGGAGCAACCATCGATGGTAAACAAGCGGGAACGTTTGGTCTCGCCGGAACATTCAGTTCCTTCTTCAGCCATCATATCTCGACCATGGAAGGTGGCGTCACAGTCACCGATGATGAGGAGTTGTACCACGTTATGTTGTCCCTGCGCGCCCACGGATGGACGCGTAATTTGCCGAAGGAAAACCACGTTGTCGAGAAATCGGATGATCCATTCATGGAATCTTTCCGGTTCGTCCTTCCTGGTTACAATCTGCGACCCTTGGAAATGTCAGGTGCAATAGGACAAGCTCAACTTCGCAAGGTCAACGGCATCATCGAAGGGCGCCGTGCCAATGCGGCGACCTTCCAACAGGTTATGGCAGAACTTCCCGAAATTCTCATTCAGAAAGAAGTCGGCGATTCCTCCTGGTTTGGTTTTTCCATCGTTCTTCCGGATTGGTGCGACCGTGGGCCAGTTCTCGATGCATTGCGGGATGCTGGCGTTGAAACACGTCCAATCGTTGCTGGAAATTTTACATTAAACCCAGTCATTGAACACCTTGACCATTCCATTCATGGCGACCTTCCAGCTGCCAACAGAATTCACAACCAAGGGTTCTTTGTTGGTAACCA
>CALDQY010000082.1 GCA_937911445.1 uncultured Rhodobiaceae bacterium
ATGATGAAGGTGAGAATGAGCCCAGATGCGCCCACCAAAGAACCTGCAACGATGAGCACAGAGTTTCCGATGATGAAACCAGTAAAGGCGGCTGCAATTCCGGAGAGCGAGTTCAACAGGGAGACAACAACAGGCATATCCGCTCCTCCGATTGGAAGGACTAGGACAATACCCAGCAGGGACGAAATACCGATGATTCCCCATAGGTAATTTTCATCCGTTGGTGCATCGATGCTGAGGTAGATAAGAACAGCAACCCCAACGACCATCATTACCTTGACTGGATTCAGCCAAACAGGGCCCCATGTTGGTGTTTTAATCCACTTTCCGAAGATGCTCACGCCTCCCTTGAGTTTGAACATAGCGAGAAGGGAACCGGTGAGTGTCATCCATCCGACGAGTGCAGACAGACCAGCAGCAACCATGATGACGGTAATCTCAAGTTGGTTGGTTGGCACATTGGAAGGGTCCTCCATGTATCTCCAGACTTCAGAAAGAGCAACAAGTGCAGATGCAGCTCCCCCAAATCCGTTAAAGAGCGCAACAAGTTCTGGCATACCAGTCATTTCGACTCGTATGGCCATCCATAGTCCGATGAGCGAACCAATGACAAGTCCTGCACCGATGAGTACCCACTCAATTCCATCACCGAGACCCATTTGAAGAATGGTGGTTACAACAGCCACGAGCATACCGAGAGCACCGAGTTGATTTCCAAATGGCGCCGTTCGAGGATGTCCAAGTTTCTTTAGACCGAATATGAACAAGGCCGCAGACAAGAGGTAGCCGAGTGCTATCCAATCTTCCATCTCAGGCACCTCCTCGCTTCTTACCAGCAATCATGTTGAGCATACGATTCGTTACAGCAAATCCTCCAACGACGTTGATCATGGCAAGGACAACTGCAACAAATGCAAGGATGCCCGAAACGGCAGTAGCACCACCATCATATGCTACGTTTGCACCGATGAGAGCCCCGATGATCGAGATTCCTGAAATGGCGTTTGCGCCACTCATCAATGGAGTGTGAAGTGTTGCAGGAACCTTTGTGATGAGTTCAAAACCAAGGAAAATAGCAAGTACGAACAGTGTAATATTTCCAATCAAAAATTCAGGGGTCATTCAAGGGCACCTCCCAATCGGGTTTGCTTTGGATGCATTTCTCCGTTCTGACAGATGAGAACGCCTCCCATTCCATTGACATAGAAATCGCTGCCTTCAGGAGCACCGACCAAAATGTCGTCGTCTTCAGAGATGACGATGGCCCCATCATCGACGAGTGAAGTGATGAACGTTGTGAGGTTGTTGGAATACAGCATGCTTGCAGTTGTGGCAATTGTACCTGGTAGGTTTGAGGTTCCGACAACGATGACTCCATTGTCAGTCGTGATAACTTCACCTGCAACTGTATCTTCGCAGTTTCCGCCCACATCAGCATTCATATCGACAACAACTGCTCCGGATTTGAATTCCTTAACCGCAGTCGATGGAACAGTAATGGGCGCTGGACGGCCAAAGATTCGTGCCGTCGTGACGATAATATCAGCATCCGATGCGACCCCACAAACCGTATCGTTGACCTTTTGGATAAACTCAGGAGTAAGGGGCTTAGCATAACCAGCTTCATCCTCGAAATCGTCCATACCATCAACTTCGATGAATCGACCACCAACAGATTCGATTTGTTCAGCTGCTGATTTTCGTACGTCGGATGCGTAAACGACAGCACCTAGTCGCTTTGCAGTGGCAATGGCTTGCAAACCAGCAACACCGGAACCCATGATCACTACTTTCGCTGGACGTACGGTTCCTGCCGAGGTTGTCATCATTGGAATGCCCTTTGGGACGTGGGCTGCACCGAGTAAAACCGCCTTGTATCCTGCAAGGTTGTCTTGGCTTGAGTTTACGTCCATTGATTGCGCTCGACTCAGGCGTCGTGGAATCATGTCCATTGAGAGGAGTGTGATGTTGGATGCAAGGCAGTCTTTGACGAATTGTGGGTTGCGGAAGGGATCGGATACGCATGCGAGATTTGTGCCTTCTTTCATTCCTTCCACACCTGGGAAACGAATGGTAATGATGGTTTCACAAGCGAGAGCATCATCGCGGGTGCCAACGGTGGCACCTGCTTCTTCATACTCGGCGTCGTGATAGTTCGCTGCAGTCCCTGCACCCGCTTCAATCACAACCTCAAAACCCGCTTTTTGGAGCTTCTTGAGACTTGTTGGAACAATTGCGACACGTGTCTCTCCTTCTGGTTCTTTGAGCACACCCAACTTCATACGAACACCGTTGTTTTTTGCGAACGTGAGGGGGTTCTTCAATACCACCCTTGGGCTCCATGAAATGGGACACGAACATACCATCTTGATTAAAAGCATCCGACCTTGACCAACAACTGGCGAGTTACCATGTCAAGAGGAAGTCGAAAAATTGCTGTTATTGGAGCAGGAAACGTAGGTGCAACATGCGCATTTGTTCTAGCAAGCATGAAGATTGCAGATGTTGTTCTGTTGGACATATACGAAGGATTTGCGAAAGGGAAAGCACTCGACATGAGTCAAAATGCGAATGTTCTGAACTACAATGGAACCATCACTGGTACGTCCAGTTATGAGGATATTGCTGGTGCGGATGTCGTCGTCGTGACGAGTGGTTTCCCACGTCAACCCGGGATGACTCGGGAAGATTTGATTGGTAAGAACGCAGAGATTGTTGCTCAAGTCGGTGCAGGTATCCGTGATCACGCACCTGATTCCGTTGTCATTGTTGTCACAAATCCGTTGGATTTGATGACCTACCACATGCAGAAAGTGACTGGATTCCCCGCAAACCGAGTCATTGGACAAGCAGGTGTCCTTGATAGTGCACGTATGGCTCACTTCATTGCGCTGGAACTCAATTGCGCTGAAGAAGATGTGAGTCCAATGGTCCTTGGCGGTCATGGTGATACGATGGTTCCGCTCCCACGATATACAACCGTTGGAGGTATTCCAATCACGCAACTCATGTCACAAGAGCGAATCGATGCTATCTCTGCTCGAACTGCAGGTGGTGGTGGAGAGATTGTGAAGTTGCTTGAGCGAGGTTCAGCATTCTATGCGCCAGGTTCGGCAGCGGCAGTTATGGCAGAATCCGTTCTCAATAACCGACGTCGACTCCTACCTGCTTCATGCCTCATGACAGGACAATACGGTTTGGATGATGTCTATATTGGTGTGCCATGCATTCTCGGATCGAATGGTGTGGAGAATATTTTTGAGTTGGAACTGACCGACGATGAGCTGAATTCACTCCAAACGTCTGGTAATTTCTACAAGTCACAATTGGTTGACATCTTGGGATACAACTGAATTCTTTTGTTTCGTATTCTTGATGCCAAACAAATAACGGGTGACAACAGTACGTCGAACTGCTTCAAAGATAAGCCAACAGCCAGCTGTAACAAAAATACAACTGAGGAAGACTGCAGGTATTCCCGTGAAGCCAAATTCTTTTGCGATACTCAGTCCAGCGAATGTTAGTGGCATATGGACGATGTAAAATGGATACACTCCCTGATTAAGATAAGCCAGTGATGCGCTGTTCTTGTTGAGGAGATGGGCTCCCCATGCAAAAACTGTAAGACACCAGAACCATGCGTGAAAGCTGTGAATGAAGCAACCAAGTACGGTCATTTGATTATGGAGAATGTCGTTTTCGATCCACCCGCCATCTATGTATGGAATTCCATCTTCGTGCTGCTGGAGCCGAATGAATACAAATGCAACAGTTAGTAGCATGGTGAGAATGGTTGTGAGATTCCTATTTGCACTCAGAAATTCGTAATACAGATCTCTTGAAACAATGCATATGTATCCGAATATAAAGAACACAAGATACCATATCCACTCATACCCAATTCCAATGAAGCCCGGGAACCATGGTTTGAACACCAATTCTGTTAACGAAAGAAGCAGTGGAAATAAAACGAAGATTCCGAATCCTCCTTTCAACGTAAATGCCGACTGTAACAAACGTGCAAGTCTTCCATCTGAATTCTTCTGTACTATGTGGAAGATTGGAATACACATCACGGAGTAGAGAAAAAGATTCCAAAGAAACCACAAGTGGCCCAATGCTATAATTTTCCCAAACAATGGTACCCAGAAAAGGAATGAAGTAAACAGGACATGAGCGAAGAAGGCTATGAGCGTATCAACGTATGAATTTCCTTCAAGATCAACACCCCCCGTGATAATTCCGCCAACAAATCCAACCGTCCACATACCAAAGAACATCGGCACCAACAACCTTTGGAGTCGTTCGAGCAAGAAGGTCTTCCAACTTCTTCGCTTGAATGCAAAAGCAGTGCCCATCCCTGATATCATGAAGAGAGCGGCTAATCTCCATTGATGCATCCAATGGAGAAACATGCTGGATGGGTCAACGGAATCGTATGTGTAATCGTTTCCTTCTTCAGCCACTTCTCTTCGGTCGTCAGGATCATCCGATACATTCGGATTGATTCCTTCACCGTAGGTTGACCAATACACACCAATTGCTACGTGGAACGGGATAAGTAGTCCGAAAAGAATCACGCGCAACCAATCGATATCGTATCGCCGTTCCAGTTTTTCAGCAGCATTCTCCACGCTAGTTCGATGGTTACTGAAGTTATATCCTTATGGGGGCATTCGACGAATGGCAAGGGCATATTCAGTGCCGACGGTCGTAGCATCTTCAGCGTCGATTGCAACTTGTACAAGCTGCTTGCCCATTTTACCCCGACTCCTCATTCGTGTGAGAATTTCCTGTCCAATGTAGCAACCTTTGGATTCATGGACTAAATCTTCCAAGCCACAATTGAATGGATGCACATCTGGAGTGATTTCATGTCCCTGGTATGGGATGGTGTTCTTCGTTCTATATTCTGTAAACTGATCTAGAGTCATCGATTCCTGCAATGAATTTTTGATCGATGTCACGAGTAGCCATCCCAGGAAAGAACGGGTCACAGTGATTCCAGGTTCCTCCGGATAGTTATCAGTGCTCAGGTGAACATTGTTGAGGCTGGTTATATCTCGAATCGTAACGTTCTGTTGCAGTATTCTGGGTTGGAGGTGGGCGAGGACCTTGTCTTTGTACGGTCCATAGCCAACGACGGCGAGATTGTCCCCCACTTCTATGACATCAACAACATCAATGATTTTTGCACTGGTCGTTGTGAGTACAGTACTGCAGGATGAATCTACTTTGTTCGTAGACAGACCGTCAAGGAATGTGTATCGATCTTGACCTGAAATAAGCAATACATATGCATCGAGTTTGATGATGCCCATGGTGGTTCCTCAAGCAAAGGATTCGCCGCATCCACAAGAACTTGAAGCGTTTGGATTGTTGATTTTGAATCCACCACCCATGAGACGGTCAACATAATCCACTTCAATTCCATCGAGGAGATGCGAAGAAGCGTTTGGAACGAGCACTCTGAACCCTGAGACTTCGAGTTCCTGACAGTCGATATCGGTTGATTCGACTATCTGCAGGTCGTACATATAACCTGAACAGCCACCTGAGAGAACACCGACCAACAGAGCGTGACTCCGATCATCGCCAAATGCGTCCGTAAGCATCTCAATCGCCTTTTCTGTGATTGTCAAGGTGACATCAACGACCTTCGGCTGGATGACTTCGATTGTCGGCGCAGTTTCACACGTTCCACAGTCCATGTTAACCCCAACCATTGGTCCATTATGAATCTGACTTCGTTTCACCTGCGCATGAGTTTCTTCTTGCGTTCTTTCTCAAGAATGGTGCAACGACGGATTTGTTCTTTTGCTCGTTTTGCTTCTTCATCCGAAAGACCTCGTGGAATCGATTGCTCGTAACACTTGATAGCATCGGGGAATCGTTCCATCTCTGCATATGCAGTTCCCATATTGTAGAGGGTTTGTCCTCGCACATTGGATGGATCAATCATCATTGCTTTGTGATACGATTCTACACAAGCCGGGTACTCTTCCAAAAAGTAGTAAGCGTTACCGCGCCCATTAAGGATTCGTATGACCATTTGGTTATCATGTGCAAATGATGGTAGGGCCCTATCGAAGGATGAGAGAGCCTCTTTGTATTTTCCATCTTCCATAAGCTGGATGCCTTGGTTGTACCAAGAAATATCTTGATTGGCTACTGAACTTGAGTTGGCTGTTACAATTGGGTTCACTTGAACCATTGATGTAGCATCAAGAGCCGCTTTCGCGAGGTCTACCTCAACATTGACTTCTTCGGTGACTGTTTTGCTGACAGGTTCAACTGGGGTGAGAAGAAGATCGTTCGCTGCACTCGTTACTTGTTCTTCAACAATCGTCTGCTGCTCAATTGGAAGTGCTTGTACTGGTTCTGAAACCATCGCCGGTGGTTCTGGTGCAAAAGGAGGAGGTGTCGCAGTTGGCGGTGGAGGAGGGGTTTCAAATTGCTGTTGAGAAATCTCCTCAGTCTCCGGTTTAGGTGGCGATTCCAAATCACGAGCTTTTGTATGGCAACGCTGAGCAGTTTCTAGATCTCCAGCGGCTTCGAGAGATTTTGCAAGCCCTCTCCACAGTGATGCATTCTCTTTGTCATGTTGAATAAGTTCTTTCCAGACTGTCACTGCTTCAATGTTTTCTCCCTTGAGGGTAAGTGCTCGTGCTCGATCAACAGAAGCGCCTGGACTGAGTAGATCCAAAGCATACTGCGCAAGTTGAGGCGCTTCAGGCATTGTCGGAGGAATTCCGGTGATGTATTCAAGAACCTCAACTTCGGTCTCTCCGCATTGAAGAAGGGACTGGATGATTTCGTTCCGAAGGTCTGGGTCGTCTTGATGTTCAAGAATCTGCATCCCCTGTGACAGGACGGTCCCCACATCATTTTCTGTCCTTGCAAAGTCAACCAACTTTCGACGTGCTTTGATGTGACGTGCGTCAAGTTCCACCGTCTTTTCGAATGCTTCTACAGCACCGGTTTGGTTCTCATTGCGTGCATAAAGACTGCCAAGATTGTACCATCCCGAGGCCACGGTTTCATCGAGTTTCGTTGCATGTTCGAGTGCAGCGATGGCATGGGTGTCAAGTTCCATTCGAGCCATTGCGCCGCCAGCAATACGCCAAGCACCAGCATGTTGCGCACCGATGGTTTTTAGATGTGGCTTTAACAGTGCGAGAGCCTTCTTTGGCTCACCTTGACGAATGAGTTCTGTTGCTTCATCTGTGAGCTTATCCAAATTGATTTCTTCCACTACTGGACGATCTTGAATTTCTGCTTCGATGGTTTCTTCGATTTGTTCTTCAACAATTTGTGTTGCAGCTACGATTCCGGCAGCGCTCTTAAGTTCCTCTTTGTCAAGATGACCATCGCCGTCGAGGTCATGATGTGCTGCTTCTGCAAGTATGGCTTCGGCATCTTCAACGCCGGTCTCCTCCATAACAACGTTGAGCGTTGATTCTTGGTGGGTGGCTTTTGTCACAGTCGTTTTAATTTCATCTGGTACTTCCTCAACAGGTGCGCTTTTTGTGCGATTGAGTACATCGGTAAGGCTTGGGTGTCCTGGGAAGAATTCGAGGCCTCGTCTTGCCATTGCTGCTGCGCCTGCATCGTCACCGATTCTATCCAGCAAAATTGCTAGATTTGCTGTTGCGGGAGCATGGTCTGGATTGAGATCGAGACAAATTTGGAATGCTTGTCGTGCACCTCGAGCATCCTGTTGTGCTTCGAGAAGAACACCTCGGTTGAACCACGCCATATCGCTTGATGGGTCCAAAGCGATTGCTTTGTTGAAGGCAACAAGTGCTTCTTGTGGTGCATTTGACCGTGATTTGTATTCACCTTCCTCGATGAGTGACTGAACTTGCTCCTCTACCGTTAATTCCTCATCGGAGGTGGTGCTTTTTTCAGACTCGTCTTCTGCTTCTACCAGCATTTCAGATGGTGTTTCAGGTTCAGACTCAGGTTCAGGTTCAACCTCATCAGAATGAATCATTGAACCGAGTCCTGCTGAACGCAAAGCGTCCGCCATGTCGTTCATCAATGCATTCGACATCTCATCGTCCTCAGCACGCATAGGCTTGTCCCGTTCTTTGGCAAGACTGTTATGGTATAAGCATAGTTGCTTCTTGGTCATGGAAAATCAATGGATTCATCTATGGCCTACACTTCGAGATGACATGGCGGACGCTCCCCTCAAAATCATGGGCCTATCTGGTTCAATTGGACGACAATCAAAGAATGGTATGTTGGTTGACCTTGCCTTGAATAAAGCTGCAGAGATGGGAGCAGAAACTCATTTTTGGGATCTGCAGGAGAAACCATTGCCCTTGGTAGGTGAAGAGGGATGTTGGTCGAATCCAATCGTTAAGGAATTCCAAGAAATGGCCTCTTCCTGTGATGCCTTCCTCGTCTCTTCACCAGAATATCACGGGACAATGTCTGGTGTCATGAAGAATACCTTTGACTGGGTTTACGACCAACATGTCGGTGGAAAGGTGTTCGGCTTGATGTCAACGCTTGGAGGCATGTCCAATTCGAACACACTGAACCACATGCGCATCATGCTACGTTGGCTTCATGCAAATCCTGTCTCTCAACAACTTGCTGTTGGACATGTCAAAGAAGCATTCAACGAAGATGGTGGACTGGTAAATACTGACACGGATCAAAGGCTTCAGTCTCTTGTTGAATCGGTCATGAAGACTGCAACAATGTACCGCGATTCGTGATGATATGAATATGAATAGGCCTTCCTTTGAGGATTCGTTCGGAGGTACGTACCTTCTCGTCGAACCTGGATCGTTTAACATCGGTGACGAGATCGGTTCGGGACATCCAAATGAACAACCGATTGTCTCAGTCGAAATTTCAGAACCATTTTTCCTAGGAGTTCGCCCTGTGACACAAGCTCATTGGACAGCAGTTATGAACAACAATCCTTCAAAATTTCAGGAAGGTTGGAGCGCAGGTCTAAGGCCCGTTGAAATGGTTTCATTTGACGATGTACACGTCTTCCTCAAAAGGCTCAACAACGAACAAAAAGAGTACATCGGGTTCAAGGGATATTGGAGACTTCCATCTGAATCCGAGTGGGAGTATGTGTCGAAAGCAGGTACCAACACTCGCTGGTCTTTTGGCAACAAAGATTCAGAACTTGACGCACATGGTTGGCATGCAGGGAACAGTGGTGCTACAACCAGAGAAGTCGGCTCGAAGAAAGCAAATCCATGGGGCTTTTTCGATATGCACGGTCTGGTCCACGAGATGACGAGTGATGTTTGGCAACCATCGCACAAAGACCGTCATCGACAACAAAATTCCGTAAGTTCAGTTGACGAATATTACGTAGCGAAAGGCGGCTCATGGTTCACTGAATCAGACTCAACTCGATCATCATCCCGACGCAGAGTTCATCGAAAAGACCGCAAAGATGGCATCGGTCTACGCCTTGTGTGGGAGCCATCGGAACCTGTTACCTAGTCCCCGTTCCGTATTTCTGTATCCATTTCAAATTCAGGGTCATCCACAAGCGTTTGACCCACTGGAATTTTTCCGGGTCTCGTATCCCAGTCAATTTCCTCAATACGATTGACAAATCGCATAACATTCAATCCAATAAAAACCTGAATGCCTGCATGTGTCCTGTGAACAACGGGCGATACGTCTTCATGGAACGTTGCATTCATCAGTTCACAAATTTCCGCAAACGTTCGTCGGCCGTTGCACAATTCCCACAACACGCTGTTTTTGTCCAACAAAGGACGTCGTAGTTCATGTGGTGCTCTCATAAGTTTAGCAAACACTCGTTCAATTCGACCAAATTTTTTCTCAAATCGAAGGACAACACGTTTGCCTGTACAACCTTCAACATCTGGATGAGGACCAGAATCCCCTGTTCTGCACCACCAAACAGGAAGCCGAACCGGGTATTTTTCGGCCAATGGGTGCTGGTCAAGATCGCTTAATTCCATACAATCCCTCAGAAATCTGTCCAGGTCCAAATGACCAGACTGAGCATAGAAACGACACCAATTAAGGCAGAAATTCGAACCAACTCCTGCTTTTTGCTAAATTTGTCAAGGTACCATGTTAGCATTCCAAAAAATGCGACTGCGACCCAAAGGAAATACCAGATGGGATTGTCCTGAGCCATGTTGTCCCATCTCTAGCCACATCATGGCTGTTTCCCTAATCGGTCGAGGTATTGTTGCCCGTAATGCACCCACTGTTCCATCGACCATCCTGCTGGAAGACCCTCTTCAGGTAGTGGTGGCCCCGAGTTTACAGGCGGTCCTTGAATGACGGTTTCTTCATCAACAGGGGCAGATGGTTGAACCAAGTGTTGTTGCGATATTGGAGGGCCTGCGACGAAGACTTCGTCTTCCTCAACCGATATTCTTTGTCGACGAATGACAAGGAGTATTGCTCCTAGGACTATGACTCCGAGGAAGGATGCAACGAGAGTGGGCCCATTGAGGTCACTAGAGAAGAATGATTGTTGTTGGGCGGGCTGTTCAAAACTGTATGTCCGCGTTTCTGTGAAGTCTATTGCCTCATCCAATGTTGATGCAAGGACAAGCACTTCCCCAGAGTATGACCCTCCGATTCTCTGTACTTCACATCGGATATCCTTCAGGCTCTCCGTGGTTCTCAAGTAAGGCAATGAAACGTTTGTCTTCTCGTCCCTTGCAACGAGTGTTCCATCGCACGTAACCTGCCATTTATCTGGGTAGGAAATAACGTAAAAGATATCCTCTGATTGAGTCGAATAACTCGTTATGTTAAGCCAAAATTCACTGACTGCCAAATCTGATCGATTGTCCTGTTCTGAAAGCTCCATCGTAATTTTTCTTTGCTGATCAACCGTAATCAATGTTTGATGCTCAATTCTTACAATTTCACCCTCCGAATTCATCCCTCCCTCGACGAAAACGGTTACGACAATTCGTGTGTTGAGTGGAACGTTTTCTCCTACAACTACATCAACGAAAATTAATTTTGTAGAGCCAGCGCTCATCGGGAACGTCAAAACACTGCCAGATTCGGATGTAGGTCCACCCACGCCTGCGGTTAGGAATGCGACAACATCGTTCGTCGGCGGGGAAGTCGAAAGTTCGAAACCAACATCCATACTGGATTCCAAAGCGTTTCCGATGTTTGAAACAGTACCATTGAGCGAGACAGTTGAACCAACCATCGCATGATAATCCAGTGATGATGCATTGTACTCTGGATACTTGACACTTCCAGTGATCATGTCGATGGAAATATGATTATCTGAGAATTCAATATCTTGCCCTTCAGGGTGAAGTTCGATTGTGATGGTGTGGAATTCCCCTGCTGCTTCCGTCATTGGAACGTTCAACAAGACCTCGACTTGAATGGAATTCTCTCCTGAATATACAACACCTAAGTCGATGCTGTGTGTTTCTTGAATCACTCCTTCCACTCGAATAGAGTAGGTCCAGGATTCAGGTGCATCGACAAGATGTATTGTCGCAGTTGTAGGGCCATTTCCGTTGTTGATCGCCTCAACTTCGATGACTGTCGTAGCGCCTGGTTTGAGCACAGATTCTGCATCAATCAAGAGCAGTTCGACGTCATACAACGTTTCAATCACAATGTTGCTGTATTCCGGCCCATCGTATTGCATCCCACTTCTTGTTGAAGTGAGAATTGGTTTGAATGTAGGGGCGACGTCGTTTGCCTGGGCGTTGTCAGGCGCAGTCACTGCGATATAGAACGATGCAGTTGACCCAGGATTGATCACAATTGACGGACGTTGTTCAGCTTCAACCTTCCATCCAATCGCTTCGATAAAGTCAACAGATAATTCAAAACTATCCTGTCGTGTTGCCTGATTTACAATGGTGTACTGAATTTCAACTCTCTCTCCGGATGATAACATCGTTGTATCCGTTGCATCGATTGCAAGTTCAATCAAAGCATTGGATATCATCGACGCTTGAATGACAATCGATTCTGTAAGCGAACGTGACGTATCATTTTGCGCTGTCATCGTCAACCAAAAGTCACCAGTTTTTTCAGGTGTCTCTCCAGAAGGTATCGTCATGACGAGCTTGACCGATTGTACTTGATTTGGGATGAGTCGAATGGATGAGGATTGGTCAAACGCAAGATTGACGCTCCATCCAGCATCCAGCGATTTTGGTGCTGTTTGTAGATCAAAGACATCTGTTGCTTGTCCTATGTTTTCGACATCAACGAAGAAGGCACACGATGAACCAGGTGCACATTTTGGTTTTGTTTCGGGAATGTGAATGAATGGAATTCGATCTGCTGAAACTTGATACTGCATTGATTCTTCCACAGAGAAACTTGGATTTTGCAAACTACTGGCTGTGAATGTGAGTGGTACGAAACCAACTGTTGCATTTGGACTTGGTTGTAACTTCACATCGATTTGACGCGATTCACCTGGAAGGAGGCGAACACCCGTGTTTGGATTGACACCTGCCCCATTGGGGAACGAAAATGCAACGTTCCAATCATTTGGTAAATTCGGAACAGATGGCACCAATGAATCACTGATGTTTCCGGTGTTGGTGAGTTCTAAGCGAATTTTTCCCCAGGCGCCTGGTATGGAGCCGTCAGTGAAAATACCCGTTACGTCAAGATTGTATTCTTCAGTTCTTGCGGCTTGGTCATAAACAAGAACAAAATCATCAAACCAGTACCCTACATCAGTTCCGGTTGAATCACTTGTAAACGTAAATTTGAATCGAGAATTTGAATGGAAGTGTGAATTAACATCGGCTGGAATCAGTGGTGTGGTGTGACCCATGTGATTGTTTGAAATCGTTTGCCAGTTGGCGAGTGTCGCTCCGACAGTGCCTGCAATGGTTGCCAAATCATCCCATGCACCTAGATTATTCAGCGCATAGACTTTCATGTTGTCATTGACTTGTGCACTGCCCGTGTAAAAGAACGTCAATCCGTTTGTTCTTGTGGGATTCGCCACGATATCACTCATGTCCATGATGGGTGTCATGAGATCCGTCTGCAAATTGTTGGCATAATTTCCAGACTGTCCTTGTCCTATGTGGCAAGCTTGACCCATGCTGAGGGCAGTATCAGTGTTTGTACCCCAATATGGTCCTGCGTTCCATCCAACCAGAGATGTGCAGGTGAAATACATCGTTGCAACCGTGTAGTGGCGGTTGAATACATCGTTGGATGGATTATCATCTACACCTTGGAACGACGGTGTTATCACAAGCGAATGATTGCCGGAATAGTTGACAAAGACGTTGTAAAATGTTGCTGTACCTTGACCGTTTGATGCAAGACTGTTCATCGTTACTGTCCTATTTGCAAGTTCAAATCGCTCGTACTCGTTGTGTAGAATCAACAGGTTGACTGTAATGATGCCTGAAGCTGTGTTTCCGTCATTTCGAATCGTTATTTCGATGTCCATTGGTGTTGAATTTACAGAATCAACGACGTAGAGATTTTTTGGTCGGTCAAATCCTAAAATCGGGTGGTTCGAAGAGAACATTTTGTATTGAGATTCATCGCTCGGATTCGAATAAGAAATTGATACTTCGGTTGCTGAGAGGTCGACACCACTGCTTTTCGGGCTACTGGGCTGTTGACGAGTATCCAGCAATTCGCTGTTTGAAATGGGCTGAAGGACCAGCAGAAGAATCAGCAGTCCGACCACACCAAACCTTGGCATAGCAGTTTATCTTCTCCTATGTATTTGATTTATTCGCTCGAGGCGTCTTCGTTGACGAGTCTCAACTTTTCCTCGTTTTTTCGTTCCTTTGCACGAGCAGCAAAGTAGACCGTGAAGGATGGAATCAAAACCATTGAGAAGCATCCAACGACTGCTGCGAGAGCCCAAAGGAATTCAGTAGCCGCATCGATTTCAAAAATTTCTACACTCGCAAAGGCCTCATTGACAGTGTAGACACTGACTTGAGGCTGAACCGATTTGTTCCCCGGTTCTGTAATTTGGATGACGATTTGGGATGGTGAGTGTGTGTAGTTGACTTCATTGCGTGCTAATGATTCTGCTTCGCTAAGTGAATCGGCAAACACCGTACCATTCGATCGCCGTGCGGGGTTGGTTGAGGTCAAAGATTGAATGTTCACTTCACTTGATTCAGCTTCAACCTCAATCGATTCTCCGTACACGCAATGTTCGGAACACCGGAAATCAACAGTTTTTCCATCGACGACAACCTCAGCATCATCAACACCCAAGAATGGATGGGAATACAACTTACCTTCGTTTGTCATTTTGACTATTGCTCCGCTTGCTAGATCTGTGACCGTCATGTTCACCCATGTGAGATTTGCTCCATCGGCAGATACGGTGCCAATCCAAGTTGTTTCGTTGTTCTGAACAATCTTCGTTAATTCAATATCCTCAAACGATGAATCCGTTGCTTCGGTTTCGTAGATGTAGTAGCTTGGAGAAATTGTGGCACCATACACTGCATATGATAACAACACGATGAGTGTTAATGACAACCCAATGAGCGTTCTCAAGAGGTTCGGGTTTTGGGCCAACGCCTTCTTCATCACCCATCCCAAAACCCAGCCATTCATGAACACTTGCACGTGGCCAAAAACACAATGATGCTCTTCATTCATGCGGGATAATCGCCCGCTTTATTCAAATAGGGGAGATAAGTCGCAGGGTTGCTTGGTGTAGTTATGACGACGTTTTACGATGTTCCTGCCAATTTCCTTATTCCTGCTCTTGCAGAGCAATTGAAGAGCAATGATGCGATTTCGATGCCAGATTGGGCTGATGTTGTCAAGACTGGGTCCTCCCGTGAGCGCCCTCCGACCCAAACGGACTGGTGGCAGACTCGTGCTGCCGCACTATTGCGTAAGATTGCTCGACAAGGCCCTATTGGTGTCACAGCGCTCTCCCAAGAGTACGGTGGACGCAAGAACAACGGTTCCAAACCAAATACGCCAGGAGTTGGATCTCGCAAAGTCATTCGTGCCATTGT
Source organism: uncultured Rhodobiaceae bacterium (assembly GCA_937911445.1). Taxonomy (GTDB): domain Archaea; phylum Thermoplasmatota; class Poseidoniia; order Poseidoniales; family Poseidoniaceae; genus MGIIa-L2. The sequence goes on from CALDQY010000082.1 coordinate 14,994, forward strand.
CCAGCAACTCGAAGACGCAGGTCTCGTCTCCACTCAACCAGGTCGCTTAGTCGAACCAGAAGGCCGTGAAGCGACACAACTGTTCAATGGACGTATCATCACAGCCGCTGGACATAAACTTCTCAATGAAGTCGCACACAGTGTTCGACCACAAGTTGAAGAAGCCTATCCAGGCCTCGATAAGTACTGAAAGGATGTGAGAACTTGACAACTGCAGCCGATGATTCGATGGAACTCGAAGCGTTCCGTCAACGTCGGCAGATGGAACTCCAACAACAACTCGAACAGCAAGCCAAGCAGCAAGCAGCTGCAGAAGCTGAATCGCATGTCCAAGCGCAAGAACAGCAAGCACTCGATCAAGCAATGAAGACGATTCTCACCTCAGAAGCACGTAGTCGTCTCACCAACATCTCATTGGTTGATGCCAACAAAGCAGATCTCATGAAGCGGCAACTTGTTTCACTTCATGAACAACAAAAAATCTCTATTCCAGTCAGCGATGAACAGTTGAAGAGAATCTTAGCAAGCCTATCCAAGAGCCGCAGAGATGCGTCGATCCGTCGAATGTAAGAGGGGTGCTCGAATATGTCAAAAAATAAACCAGCAGCAAAGAAAATTCGCCTCATGAAGGCAGGAAAGCAGAACCGCCGTGTCCCAGTATGGGTCATGCTAAAAACGAACAGAAACACAGTGTCGCATCCAAAGCGCCACCACTGGCGACGAAGCAAGTTGCAACGATAAGGTGATTGATAATGGCAAGAGCAGCAACATCTGAATTGGTCGTACCGCTACGTAAGGCATGGAACATCACCCGTTTCAAGCGTGCACCTCGTGCAATCCAAATTATCCGCGACGAAGTTATTCGTCATCTGAAAGTTCTTCCAGAAGAGGAGATTTACATCGATCCTTCCGTCAATGAGAAAATCTGGGAACGTGGAATTGAAAATCCTCCACGAAAGATTCGTTTGACCGTGATTCGCCATGATGAACCAGATATTCCAATCGAAGTCAAATTGTATGAGGAGGCCTGATTATGGGTAACATTCGTCCTAGTTTTATCAAGATTCGAGCGATTCGTTTGGTTGAAGAACACGGTGAGAAATTCACCGACGACTTTGATCACAACAAGAAAATGGTCGAAGAACTCACCGATGTGAGTACAAAGAAGTTGCGCAACTGGATTGCTGGTTACGTAACTCGATACCGACAACGTCGTACCGATTGATGGGGAATTGAACGTGCCCATCTGGGTTGACTGGAACAGAACTCCAGTCTCTGTCCACGGTCCTGATCAAACAGCACTAGAGCAACTCATAGTTCACCTTCGGAACACGCACAACGTTCGTCGACGCTCGCTGGTTATGCAAGACAGGGAGAACGGCGGCTTTCTGTTCTTCATTTATCAGGCATGCAATCCCCTTTGGATTGCAGAGTATCTTCAGAATCCGGAGGAGGAATGATGGGCGAACGTAGTGATGTACCCTTGCCTCATTCCGAATATACATTACATGTTGTAATGGTCGGGACCGAACATCCTGGCAATCTTGGTGCGGTTTGTCGTTCGTTGCTGAATCATGGATTTGACTCGTTGCGACTCGTTCA
>CALDQY010000083.1 GCA_937911445.1 uncultured Rhodobiaceae bacterium
ATGGCTTCGTCATCGATTGGCTTTCCGTCACCATCTTGGACGAGCGCCTCAAGTTCTGTGAGTTTCTCTCGAACCGGCTCAAGATCGGACGCATCGAGTTTGTCTTCGTTCTCGTCAAGCGTTCGTCGGGTTTGATAGACGATTTGGTCGGCCATGTTTCGCAATTCAATCTTCGCCTTTCGTCGCTTGTCCTCTTCTGCAAAGGATTCTGCTTCAGCAATCTTTGCCTGGATTTCGTCTTCAGAGAGCGAGGTCTGGGATTCAATCTTGATGGATTGTTCCTTGCCTGTACCCATGTCTTTGGCACTGACGTTGACGATACCGTTTGCATCGATGTCGAAGGTAACCTCAATTTGAGGAACGCCACGTGGAGCCGGAGGAATGTCCGTCAAGTGGAATTGGCCGAGCGTCACGTTGTCCTTAGCAAACTCGCGCTCACCCTGCAAGACGTGGATTTCAACAGCAGGTTGGTTGTCGCTCGCTGTCGAGTAGATCTCACTTCGTCGTGCTGGAATGGTCGTGTTTCGCTCGATCATGGTCGTGGTAACTCCGCCGAGCGTTTCGATACCAAGCGTCAGTGGTGTCACGTCGAGGAGGAGGATGTCCGAAACGTCGTCATCACCCGCAATAATGCCTGCTTGGAGTGCAGCACCCATAGCGACGGCTTCGTCGGGGTTGATTCCCTTGTATGGAGCCTTACCCGTCTCCTTTTCGATGGCCGATTGGACAGCAGGAACGCGTGTTGAACCGCCAACAAGGATGACCTTGTCGACATCACCTTTCTTGACGCCAGCGTCCTTCATGGCTTGTCGAGTTGGAGCCATTGTGTCTTCAATATGTTTTGCAATGAGGTCTTCAAATCGTGCACGAGAGAGCGTGATGTCGAGGTGCTCTGGGTTTCCGTCTTTCATGGTGATGAACGGGAGATTGATCTGCGAGGATTGTGTTCCTGAGAGTTCAATCTTCGCTTTTTCAGCAGCTTCCTTGAGGCGGCTCATGGCTTGGTTGTCCTTGGACAAATCGATGCCGGTTTCACGCTTGAATTCGCTGACCAACCATTCGATGATCCGGTCGTCAAAGTCGTCACCGCCGAGTTTGTTGTTTCCTGCGGTTGCTTTGACTTCGATCTGTGGTTGTCCATCAACGTCGTAAATCTCGAGGATGGAAACGTCAAAGGTTCCACCACCAAGGTCGTAAACGAGAATGGTTTGGTCATCGCCCTTGTCTGCTCCATATGCAAGAGCAGCAGCGGTTGGCTCGTTGATGATACGGAGAACATCCATGCCAGCAATTCGTCCGGCATCTTTGGTTGCCTTTCGTTGAGCATCGGTGAAGTAAGCAGGGCATGTAATGACAGCCTGCTTCACTTCGTGACCGAGGTAGGCTTCAGCATCTGCCTTCAACTTCTGCAGAATAAACGCAGAAATCTCTTGGGGCGTGTAACTGGTCCCATCGATGTCGGTCTTCCAGTCGGTTCCCATGTGTCGCTTGACGGAAATCATGGTTCGATCTGGGTTGGTGACCGCTTGGCGCTTGGCTGTGATACCAATCAAGCGTTCACCGTCTTTGCTGAATGCAACGACGGAAGGGGTTGTTCGTGCGCCTTCTGCATTGGCGATGACGACGGGTTCTCCGTTTTCGATGGTCGCTACACAGCTGTTGGTTGTTCCTAGGTCAATTCCGATTACTTTGCTCATGTTGTTCATCTCCTTCATAGAATTGGGATTCCTCCGTCATCGTCGTCATCGTCGTCATCGTCCGCAAGGTCGATGGCTATGTCGCCGCTCAGGGGAATGGTATCGTCACCATCGTCCGATGGTGGAAGTGCTGCGAAGGCATCCTCTGGAGGAATCAATCGCAGGGTAATGTCGAGGATGCCATTGTTGAGTGTAAAGTCAACAACGTCCTCGCAAGCATGTGGAAGTTCAATGCGTGCAACGGGTGCAAGTTGAGTGGTTCGATGTACTTCAACG
>CALDQY010000084.1 GCA_937911445.1 uncultured Rhodobiaceae bacterium
TACTCGGTCATCAATCAGGGCAGTTGTCCTGAAGCAGAAGACGGTGCCTACGTTCCCGGTGAAGCGGTGCTGACCACAAAACGACACGTCGAATTGAAGGAGCAGGTGACCCTTTCGACCGCGTTCGAATTCTCGGCAACCATCGACAACAAGCCCTACGAAGGATCAGCCAAGACCTTCGATGTTGGTGGCTTGTTGGGCTCGCTCGACGTGATTCTTCCAGGTGTATCCTTGATGCTTCAACCGATTGAATTGCAAGATTTGTTCGCAACCGAAGTCATCGAAGAAGGCGCCTCTGGTGAGCGATTGGGTTGGCGATGGCGTGTCGTTGGACAAGACACACTCGGGGATGACAAAGCGTGGAAGATCGCTGCGACCCACGTCGATATCGAGCGTCTGTGCCTCGGTTCAGCCACCATGGAAATTTGGGCTGAGGAAAATAATCCTTGGGCCAGTCAACAAACCGTTGATGTGATTATTTCCAACGATGGTTCCCTGCAATCCTCGTGTTCTCCGTTCTCCGAAGCCTTTGGCGACTATCTGCTGCCAGAAGGTGAATTGGAACTGCATCACTCGTTCAAGACAACCAAACTCACACGTGGCTCGAAGGTACTCGACCTCGGCAAGGACTACAACATTCGTCCACGAGCCAATCTCCTCGCTCTTGATGAAGACGTTCAGGAAGACTGGGGCGGTCAAGACAAGCTCCATCCGCCTGATGCTTCCAATATGCGTGAACACACGCTTGAGAAGGCCATGCAATGTTTCGATTACATCGGCGGTTCTGCCAGTGGTGCCAAAGCCGCACTCGATGATGGAGGCTACATTTGGCGTGGACTCGATCAACGAACGGGTGCTAGCACACAATGGAACGTATCTTGGGTGGCGCTCGACGATACCTCAGGATGGGTTCTGTTCGAATTGACTGGAGAGCCAACAAGCGACAACTGTACCTATCTCGACAAAGGATCGTTCGAAGAATTGGCTTCGCACAACCGTGAATCGATTCCAGCCGTGGCCAACATTTCAACTTTGGAAGAACGCTTGTCGGATACGCAGCGATACCCACAACTGACGGGTTCTGAGGCCATTTTCGATTCGACTGGTGCCTATCACGCCGATGCACGCGTTGGCTTCCTTGTCGCCGTTCCTGGTGATGGTGCCAACGACTTGCTTGGTCAATTGACCAGTACCACCGTTGGAGCAACAACGCTCGA
>CALDQY010000085.1 GCA_937911445.1 uncultured Rhodobiaceae bacterium
CCAAATCATGGCCTGCTTTCTATCCTTATCGGATTTGAGCGTCATGACCCTGGACACGACCTGTGGTTGACCTGCAACGCCCAATCCACCTAGGAAGAATGCAAGCAGGTAAAGTGAGATGCCCAATGAGATATCCGTCGGTAGGAAATTGACGAGGGTAGCACTTTGCGATTCCAGTTCACTGTGCATTCCCGAGAACCCCCCAACATCGCCAAGAGCAACCCAGCACAGGATGACCGATCCAACGATCATCACGCAGGATTGAGCAGCATCGGTCCAAATCGAGGCGCGGATACCTCCTGCGTAACAGTATGCAACGACGAGAACGAATCCGATGAGAATACCAACCAATTCAGGCCAGCCGAGCATAACAAAGAGGGCCTTTCCTCCCGCAGTGAGTTGTGCTGCAGCATAGATTGACAAGAAGAACACGGACAGTACCGCAGCCAATTTTGCTTCCGGAGCCCCTGCTTTCTCAGAGACGAGTGAAGAAAGCGAACGCAATCCACGTTCATTTCCTTCTTTTTGGATGAATTTGTACAGCCAAGCCCATGCAACCAATTGTCCAACAGTTGAAATCAAACCAATCCAAATGGCAGAATAACCCATCAGGTAGATGAATCCAATGAAACCGATGAACATGTATCCAGAGTTCCAGGTACTGACCGCTGAGAGCGCTGCAAGAGCAGGATGCATCCCACGTCCTGCTACGAGGTAGTCATCGGTTGTGTCTTGTTTGACGAACATGCTCGCAAGTCCAACACCTGCAAAGAAACCGAGAAAGAGCAAGAAGGAAAGAAGAATTCCAACATCCATCGTATCACATCCAACGGTCGATGGCCTCGTGTTCCATCTCCGACGTCTTGGCTAGGAAGACCATGCAATTCAATCTCCCGCCTGATTGGGTCTTGAGATTGTTGATGGAAGTCGTTTTCATGAATGCATCGTCTGTACCTAAGTCGCAACAAAGGACACACATGGAATTGAACAACGAGTCTGCTTGTTCCTTCAAAACGTCATCAATGTCCGATTGATCGAGTTTCTGAGCCATTTTCTCGATACTTGCGAATGCGTCTTTTGGTTGCATGGGGCGCTGGTCGCCGGTCCCTGCGCCAGTAGGATCGAGGTCAAACAACACAAGGGTGTGGAGGCCTTGCATCTGATTTCTCAACATTACCTCGAGCGGTGATGTGACAATCCAGTCACCATACGGATAGGTCAACGTTGTTGATCGCCCAAATTTGTAATCCGAAAGACCTGTTGAACCTGGGACAAGCGTCGTTACAGAGATGCCATGAATCACTCGAACAGGAAGACCTGCTTTCTGAGCACGGAGTTGAAAGTCGATGTGGGTCGTTGCCTGCATTGGATCACCAACAACCAAGATGGCGATGGATTGCGTTTTCGCTCGTTCGAAGAGCTCTTCAGGTCGCTCAACAGTTGGGCGCATAATGCGTTCAATTGGGCCAATTAACTCTTCCAATCTGGATAATTCATCCTCAGGCCACAATGCTGTGTAGGCTTCATAGAGACGGACATCAGCGTTCTTTGCAACTTCAACAGCCTCAAGCGTCATGGATTCGACCTTTCCGGGCCCCATTCCAATCAGCGCAAAGCCAGTTATGCTGCCATTTTCCATCCTCAAACCTCATACTTGCGATGGTTCTCCGAGACCCATGCGTCATTTGAGGGTGCCGAGTGCTCAGACGTCGCATTGGATTGACATCTGCAAAACGAATGGCTGGTATGAAACCGGGTATCGTGTGCAACGAGTTGATGACGACACGGCCATTCCACTCAATACGCATGCACCCCAAGCAGGTGATTCTGTTTGGGGAGAAAACACAATGGTTGAGCTTGATGTAACGGATAAGAAAGCTCGGAATTATTGGGAACACATTTCGAATGAGATACGCGCTGAGTTTGACGATGAATTTCCACAAGCCTTTGAGATACAAGGAGATGTTTTGCTCGTTAAGATTCCAGACGGAATGATTGAGGTTGAACACGAAATTGCACGAGCGATGTTGGAACAATTCCCATCCGTTCGCGTCGTGTGTCATGATAATGGTGTTGCAGGTGAATTTAGAGTTCGTAATTTACGGGTACTCAAGGCTCGAAACGACAACGATTCGACGCGAACACGATACCGAGAACACGGTCATGAATTCAACATCGATCCTGCTGTTGCATACTTTTCAGGCCGATTAGGAACGCAACGAATGCGAACTCTTGATGCAGTGACTTCGCTGTCTCATTCCAAAGGCCGACCACTTGTTATCGCCGATCCATATGCAGGAGTTGGCCCATCGATGGCATTGTTGTACACAGATGCAAACCTTGTTTCCAAAGCGTACGTCAACGATATGAATCCGAATGCAATTCCGCTTTTGGAGCAGAATATGGAAGACTTCCATTCCAAGCGTAAGCAAGATGGTTCGTACTTTGTGGATTGCATGGACGCACGGAAACTTAAGGAATTCAGATCGGAACTCGTTGGTATTGTTGACGTTCTTCTGGTCAATTTACCACACGAAAGCGTCGATCATTTGCCATATCTTCTCCCTCTGTTATCAGATGACGAATCGCTGGTTTGCGGTTGGTCGATCCAGGAAAAACAAGCCGATATCGAACATCATCTGCGTGCAGTTATCGAAGTAAGTGATTGGACGATTATAACGATTCATGTCGAAGAAATCAAGGGATTCTCGACTGCAAAAGCCATGTTCCGTTTCGAACTGGTATTGTCAAACCCAAACAAGCGCTGAATTCATGAACGTCGAAGCGTTGGGAGCGTCCATGCGCAATGTTGTCCAATGCCAATGTGGGGCAAGCATCGACATAGCAGGGGCAACCCCACGAATTGATGGTATCAAAGTCTGGTGCCGAGTATGTGGCACGGTGACAGTTCATCAGAGAGATGAGTGAGGCGCCCGCTCCGGGAATTGAACCCGGGTCGCAGGAATGACAATCCTGCATGATAACCTCTACACCAAGCGGGCCGTAGGCATCCATCCGTAACGGAACCGCTATTTAAGCCGCGAGGTATGGCATAGTCAGGGACGACCATGGCATCGAAGAAAACCTCGGCAGAAGAAGCACGAGAACAAGCAGAGGAAGCCGCTCTTGGGTCCATGCTCGATGGTGCATTTGGTGCCATGGAAGGAATCGAAAGCACCCCTCCATCACCGGGGCCATCTGGTCCACCTGGCCCACCTGATCAATCTGGACCTTCGGGCCCACCATCTGGACCGACAGGCCCTCCTACAAGCCCACCTCAAGTGCCTCCAAGCGATGGCCCATCTGGGCCTCCAACGGGCCCTCCAACAGGACCTCCATCGGGACCGCCTACTGGCCCGCCAAAAGGGCCACCTCAAGGACCTCCATCCGATCCTCCTGCTGTTGAGGAGGAACCAATTGAAGAGCCAGAATCTGTTGTTGAAGACGTTCCAGAGACACCTCCAGAACCTGTACAAGAAGAATCAGAACCCGTTCAAGATGAACCGGTAAGTGAAGAGCCTGAGGCGGTGGATGAGGCACCTGAATCCGAACCAGAACCCCCTGCTGAAGAAGTTGCTTCAGAGGTGATCGCAACAGAAACCCCTCCAGTCATCGAAGAAGAGGTCCCGGAACCAGTTGACGTTGGGCCGGTAAAAGAAGACAATCCTCCAGAGGAAGCGCTGATTGAGGAACCTATTGCAGCAGAAGAGCATGCAGAAGAACCACCTGTGGACGCCGATAGAGAAATGGAAATCGCTCGACTTACAGCAGAAATCGAGCGTCTGCGAGGGAGCCTCGTCGGAGCAGCCGAAGTGATTGAGGAAATTGAAGAAACACCGATGCCACCGGTTGTGCTTGACAACATTGTCGTTCCTCCACACATCGTAGCCGATTTCGCTCGCTTGGGCCGCCAACTCAGTCGGGAAGGACTGGTCAAAGGAACAATGGGTGCCATTTCCATGCTCCACCCGGATGAGCCAGGTTTGATGATCAGCACCCGCCATTCAACCATGCTGGCACGTTTGGACGAACGCGGTATCGTCGGAGGGCCACTCGGAGGAAATCCTCCTCGTGGCGCCATTGGTGAATGGAAGGTTCACGAAGTTCTCCTTGCTTCCGTTGCAGCACTCGC
>CALDQY010000086.1 GCA_937911445.1 uncultured Rhodobiaceae bacterium
ATTGGCATGACCCTCATAAGGCTCGCGAACAAGAAGCCACCCCAAGAGGGGGGTTTTTCTGTACGATTGTGTGGGCCAACTATGCGCACCAAAGCGTCTTTCATCCTAGTGCTGCTCCTTCTTGCGCCTCTAGCAAGCGCATCAGAAGTCGGTTTCGAGAACGAGAATGCTCTGGATGAGCAAGGATTGAACATTCGAGCAGGAGAAGTTTCACCAAACAGAGAAAGCATCCTTTTGGTGGGTGATGATGGATACATCCATATGATTTCAGCATCCTCTCCGGGGGACAGAAGTCAAGATCAGGATATCGATAGCAGTCGTTCCGCTCGATTCAATGACGTCTCCTGGCATCCAAATGGTCAGACTGCACTCATTGCAGGCGACCTTGGGGCTGCACTCCGCTACACCTTGAGCGACAACACCATCCAGGCTGTGAATGGAGCTGGATCTGTAGGTAGCATCGAACTGACAGCAGTTTCTTGGCGTGCTGGTGGTGATCTTGCTTTCTTTGGTGCAAAAAATGGTAACATCTACAGCTTCAACGAGGGCGAGGGAATGTCACAGCTTGAAGGAACAATGGAGTCAGAAATCACCGACATTGCTTGTCACATCGAGCACAACCTTTGCGTGGCCTCAACACTGAATGATGGTATCGCAGTCATTGATCGTACACGTGAAGTGACATGGTTGGATGGCACCTCAGGTTACACCTGGATGGCAGCTGACTGCCCTGACCCGACATATCGAAAATGTGTCGCCTTTGGTAGCGGCAGAGTCCATGTTTCGATCGTTCTTGATATTGAGGACGCCTCTCAGTCAACCACTGAAAAGGTCCTCGAACTTCTCGAAGGATCCACTGATTTCATCGCAACAAGCAGAGGGTATGATGGTACATCTCTGGTACATCTTGCGCCAATGGAATCCGTTCGTTACAAAACAAGTCTCGATGAGGTCTTCATGCACATGGAAGCTCAAGCCATCACGGAACATGATCCAGAAGTTGCTGGCCAACGCATCGCACTGATGTGGGAAACTGGCGAGGACGATGGTTGGATGATTACCAATGAAGGTCTTATCATCGATTTTTTCCCAGTTGAAAGTCGCGAAAGTTTGGGCATCATGGAGACCATTGTGTTCGCTGCTGTAGCCATCTCGGTACCGGGTGTCATCATCGGACTGATTTTCATGAACAGTTCGTATTTGCAACGCAAATACAGGCAACTGCGTGGCTTTGAAAAGAAAGAATGAGAAGAATGAACATCGTATTCTTGTGCTAAGGTTCATGAGTTGTATCGACTCCCACGAAACGAGGGAACTGAATGGAACCTTTCGAAGCCATCGACTTTTACGATATCGAATCCTTGCTCACTGAAGAAGAAATCATGATTCGCGACCTTGTGCGAGAGTGGGTCGATGAGGAGGTTATCCCAAAGATTGAACATGCTTGCGAAGAGGGTATTTTCCTTGATGAATGGCGTGTTGCTCTCGGTGAAATGGGTGTTCTCGGAGCACCGCTCAAGGGCTATGGATGCCCAGGGCTCTCATACGTCGCTTACGGACTCATCTGCCAAGAACTCGAACGCGGTGATTCTGGCCTTCGATCGTTCGCATCCGTCCAAGGCTCTCTTGCTATGTATCCTATCTGGGACTTTGGAAGTGAGGAACAAAAGAATCACTATCTTCCAAAGATGACTTCAGGAGAATGGATTGGCTGCTTTGGCCTGACTGAACCAGACTATGGTTCAAATCCGGGCGATATGATCACCAAGGCAGAAGACATGGGCGACCATTACCTCCTCAACGGTGCAAAGATGTGGATTACAAATGGAACAATTGCTGACGTTGCCGTTGTATGGGCCAAACTCGATGGCGTTATTCGTGGCTTCATCGTTGAGAAGGGTGACGAAGGGTTTAGCGCACCGGAAATGAAGGGAAAGCACTCTCTGAAAGCATCCGTCACATCAGAACTTGTCTTCCAAGACTGTAAGATTCCAAAGGATCGAATCCTTCCTGGCGTCAAGGGTCTACGCGGACCGTTCTCTTGCTTGAATAACGCCCGATACGGCATCTCATGGGGTGCACTGGGTGCAGCCATGGCATGTTTCCACAGCGCCAAGACCTATGCATTGAGCCGAATTCAGTTCGACCATCCTATTGCCTCGTACCAACTTGTCCAGAACAAATTGGCATGGATGCTTCGTGAAATCACCAAGGGGCAACTCTTGGCATATCACCTCGGACGAAAGAAGGACGATGGAACATGGTTCAATGAACAGATTTCACTTGCCAAGATGAACAACGTCGATATTGCACTCGAAATCGCACGTGTGTCAAGAGACATACATGGAGCCAATGGCATTCTTGATGAGTACCCTGTTATGCGTCACATGGCGAACCTTGAGTCGGTCAAAACGTACGAAGGTACACACGATATTCACAATTTGATTCTCGGTCGATACATTACAGGCATACAAGCCTTCACTCGAACAACTTGATCAAATCAAACGTTTGGCAAGAGACCGATTCGTGCAAGCCCACCCCAAAGAGGGTCTAAGAATCGTGGAAGGAATCGGTGTCGCAAGTACACCGCTGCAGCGAGGCTCAACTTCTGGACCTTGTTGAGTTTGACTCGGCGGGTAAAGACATCGCCTTGCTGCTTCTCAATCTGCTTGAGGATTTTATCGTAAAATGCGATCATTGCGGCTGGGGAATATCGCGTTCTTCGAGGCAAGAGTGGCAAGAGTTGTCGTGCTTCGTCGAGGTAGGTTCGAGCTCGCTTTGCATAGTGGTGGCAGTATGGTTCCCAAGACGTGTTCAGAACAACTTTCCCACCGTAGAGATCTTGCTCTGTCACACCGTTGCGTTCCAGTTCATCGAGAGGAAGGTAGACACGGTCTCGCTCGATGTCTTCACCTACATCGCGAAGAACATTGGTCAACTGCATGAAAATACCCCATGATTCAGCGAATTTTCTTGCGCGAGGGTCATCGTACCCGTAAATTTCGATGCACATGAGTCCAACAACCGATGCAACACGGTAACAATATACGTACAATTCTTCGAAGGTTCGATAGCGATTGCTGTACAAATCGTCTTCCATTCCTGAGATCAAGTCATCGAAGACACTTCGAGGAATGGTGTATCGTTCGATGGTGTCCTTGAGTGCGAGGAAGACGGGGTCTGTACTGTACACATCGTTGTAACAGGTTGAGAGTTTCTTTCTGAAGAAAAACAACTGGTTGATTTTGTTCAGATACATTTCGTCCTCGAGGATTGAGGTTCGATTCTGCAAGGATTCCAGTTGAATTCTGTATTCGACTGCCTCTTGGCTTAGTTCAACGGTTGAACCAGGGAATCGGTCTGCCCAGTCACCATCTGCAATGTCATCAGCACGACGGCAGAATGCATAGACTGCGCACATGGCAAGTCGTTGCTCTTCTGGGAGATACTTGAACGAGTGATAGAAGTTCCCTGCTTCTCGCTTGGTCAGTTCTTCGCAGTAGCGATAGGCCAAACGGTACAGTTCAATTGGAGGTTTGTCGGACCAAATAGGTGCATCGAGATCAACGAATGGGTCGATAAGTTCGTTTTGATCGTTAAACAAACCAATCATCATTGCACCCTCTCGGAGGGCTTCCATGGCAGTCACACTTACCGCTTTGACAGCATCACGAGCAAGCATGACACCGGCTCGAAGTCGGTCAAGAGGTGTCGGAGAAGATTTCGCATCCACGTTGCTCTCTGCACCGCCTTTGAGCGGGAAGAGGAGGTCGAGTGGCTTGCGGCGTTCCAACATCGTAAACGATTAGTCCTAAGTGTCGTTGTTTAAGAGTCCTCCTCTCGAAAGTTCCGACAAGTAATCCATTCAACTCGAAGTAAACATATACTCACAAAACATACTAGCGGACATTTTTATTCCTTGCAAGAAGTCGTTGTACTCCTCCTGGAATAATCAATGCTCTGAGTAATTTCTTGAAGTATCCCTTCATCTCATCACGGGTTACTTTGATCTTCTCATCAGAATCCAGTATGTTGCCTTCACGAAGCAGCGTGACTGTTCGCTGGCCGATAAGGACAGGAAGCATGCATGCAGCTTTGAGTCGGAACTGACGTTCAGGAATCATCCGAATGTACTCGACTGCTGCATCGAGATGTTCGCTCGTCAAATCAAGGTAGGCATCATACAGCGGACGGAAGGTTCCAATGTTGCTTGGATCCAACAAATTCTTCGGCTCCAGACCAATCTCTTCAAGCCGAACACCAGGGATGTAGCAACGGCCAAATCGTAAATCTTCAGGGATATCTCGAAGAATGTTGATCATTTGAAGCGCTTTTCCAAACCGAATCCCTCGCTCAAAAAACACATCTTCCTTATCCTTGGGAAGTTTCATGACGTGTGCAAGCGACATCTTGGTCCAAAATACGCCCACGCAGCCAGCAACTCTGAAGGTGTAATCATCCAACTCATCATCCGAGTCAAGGGATGAAATTGTTCCACCTTCTCGAGCGATTCCGAATCGTTGTAAATCTAGGATTTGTCCACCAACGATGACATCAAGGCACTCCAACATTCGCTCTTGGTCTTCTTGACCATAGACCGATAATGCGTCAACGACCTGCTGCACATTTCGCAACAATTCACCTTCATCAGGATTGGACTGGATATCAGCAAGTTCCCTCAAGTCTGGAAGAGTGTCACTACGTCCTTGAGCAACGTCGTTGTAGTTCGACAAAGCATCGATCAACACTTCAGTATCTCCGACTTTGGAATCTGCGATTGTATCAGCAACACGGGCAAGAAGGTACAGCAAACCAATTTGACCACGTATCTTCTTTGGCAGATATTTGAGGGTAGGATAAAACGAGCGAGATGTCGTCTCAAGCAATTTGTCGATTTCTTCGCCTATAAGAACCGACATGAACTCCCCTCCATCCGTTTCCACCAACCTCTCCCGCATGAAGATTCTCACTCGTTGAAGGCTCATTTGCATAACAGAACATAGAAGACTTTAGAATAAGGGATGTCTAGGTAGGTAAGGGTGAGGAGATGGAGTGTGGTTCCTGCGGTGCAGTTATCCCTGACGATTCCATCTTCTGCTCCGAATGTGGAGCACGACAAGAATTCTCTAGAGCAGGGAGTTTCTCCGCAATGGGGTCGCAAAGCCTAGGCGGCGGCGAAGTCACAGGCGGACGTGGATTTGGTGTCGTATCTGGCGAGGCGGTGCGACAACAGCGCGACATGCAGCAGCAAGGTATGCCTCAAGGGATCCCTGCGGACATCTTGCAAAACATTGCCTCTGGAATTCAGCAACAAAACAACTTGCCACCTGGCAGCCAACTTCCTCCGCAGCAGCCAAGCCAATTCCCGAATCAAATGAGCAATCAATTCCCTCAGCAGCAACCCTTCATCCCACAAGGCCAACCAATGCCGCAAGGTATGCCGATCAATTCGCAACAAAGCGATATTCCACAGCAACCACGAGGACCAACTATAGCAAGTGGTGCCGTTCCAAGCACAAACGTCGAATCGCAGCTGGGCAAGCAACTTGGTGGTACCACGGTTACCAACAATCCAACAGCATCACCGACCGATGCAATGGTAAACCGATTGGCTGAAGCAGAGCGAGCGGTCAAGAATGAACGTCGAAGCCAATGGCTCAACATGAACCAATCGAGTGCATCCAATGTCCTTGCAAATCTAGGAGCTGATTTACCATCCCATCTCAAGGACGCTCAGGGCATCACACCCGCTGCAGAAGTTCTCGCAGGAACCATGAACCAGTCATCGTCAGATGGACCCAATGATGCGCTCCTTCGTCGTATGTGTGAAGTTGCTTCACGACGTGTTGCTCGAAAGCGAGGCGTCGCTGTTGAAACGCCTGAAGCGAAGGTCGTGGACGGTGCATTGATTGTCAATCTCACCTATGTCGATGATGGTCGTGTGCTCGACACTCCTGAGGATTTGACCTCTGCCTTCGAACACGCTATCCAAACGGAGGTTGCTCTCAAAGGCTACGATATGGCCGTTGAAATCGTTCTCTCCTGCATGAAGGATGGACAAGTAACGACCGTCGGTGCAGAGGCAGAGGAAGACGACGAAGAGATGTTTGCCTGTGAAGTATGTGACGGACTCGTCAAAGAATCCGATTCAAAATGCCCACACTGTGGAGCCGTCTTCGAAGATGAAGAAGAGGAGGAAGTCGTCGAACAAACTCGTAAAGGACCTCCCGGTCCATCTCGATCTGGACCTCCAGGGCCTTCTCGATCCGGACCACCAGGGCCTTCTCGTTCAGGACCACCAGGGCCGAAGAAGGGCGGACCTCCAAGATCATCCAAAGGTGGACCGCCGGGGCCGAAGAAAGGCGGACCGCCGGGTCCGAAGAAAGGCGGACCTCCAGGACCATCAAAGGGTGGACCACCGAAAGGCGGACCTCCAGGACCATCAAAGGG
>CALDQY010000087.1 GCA_937911445.1 uncultured Rhodobiaceae bacterium
GACCCAAGTTCAACTAAGGGGATGCCAACTTCTGTTGCGAGTTCCTGTGTTGCAATGGATGTCGGTACGCCAACGATATCAAGTCCTTCTTCCTTGATTCGTCGTCCAAGTTCCAGTACGGTGTATTTGACCGTCGAACCTGTGCCAAGGCCCACACGCATCCCTGTTTTGACGAATTCACAGGCCGCTTCACCAGCGATTTTCTTCAGGGTTTCAGCATCGTTCATGCTTCTATGGAACATCATACGGTTGATATTGCTTGTTGGTCTCTTTCGGAGTTGTTGTCGCAAGAATCCTTTTTGAGTGGGAAGGCGACGTCAAGACATGGGTCGCGGACAGCAAAATGCAATGGTCGCTTCGCTGCTGCTGTCCGTGTTTCTCTTTTCTTTGCTCAGTCCAATGGTTGGACCTGCAGACGATTTAGGATTGAACGTCCCATCAAACGCAACGCCACTTGGTCAAACAACAACTGTCAGCATAGGTTCGTATCCTGATGGCGTTAATGATGCAACCTCCATTAGTGTGCCAAGTGGTGAAGCAATCTCGGGTATCGAGCTCTCATTGGATGAGGGTGTTTTGCCCGTATCTGCCGCTAAGGTGTTTGATTCACCTGCTGACTACGATCACCCACTCGCTGTCTACGATGGTATGGATGTTAACAACTCGGTTCTTGAACTCCTTCCTCAAGGTTGGACTTTCGATATGGAAGGAACGAACTTATGGACGTTTTCAGGAAACAACGTTTGGTTCTGGGGTTATGATTCTTCGATTGGGCAAGCAAATGGTGTTGCAAGCGGAACCAAGGCCATTTACACTTACAATGGCAATTATCCAAATAACATGCCAACAACCTACTGGGCGACTTCTCCAGTGATGAATTGTGGTGGATGTTCAGGTGGATGGGATTTGAAGTTTCAAAAGCGCCTTGGTGTTGAATCATCGACATGGGACCGAGCATATGTTTCTGTCAAGAATGCGGCAGGGAATTGGGTCAACGTCTGGTCAAATTCTGGAACTGTTAACGACGGACAATATACGACTCAAACCATTACCATCTCAAATTACGTCGCCGGCAATTCAAATTTTCAAGTCCGTTTCGGTCTTGGAACAACGGACAGCAGCGTACAATACACAGGATGGAATATTGACGATGTTGAAATTTTACCAAAGGCATCAGGAATATCGACAGGTGAAGGGAATTGGACTTCAGCACCGTTTGGACCAGGTGCAACCTTGGGAAGTGAACCATCTTCTTATGGTTTGATGGTGATAGATGCTGAAATTCCAACGGGTTCATTGTTTGAGTGGTCGCTCATCGATGCATCAACTGGAACGCCTCTATCTGGATACCAAGAAATGACCGATTTGACGGTTGATCTCGGAGCAATCGATTGGGAGACAACACCCTCTCTCAGACTGAAGATGCATATGATGACAGGTCTGAGCGGTGGCCCCAAGGTCCACAGTATAGGAATCAGTGGTGGTATTAACGAAAGTTTTAGTGAAAATCCTGCCATCCATGATTGGATTCTGTCAGGGACAACTTGGTCTCAATCATCAGGTTCTGTCTCGGGTACAGGATCCATCACATCACCTTTGTATCGAATCTCAAACGGATTCGGCGCACTCTCAACATCTGTTGTCGCTACAGGCTCTCCGGTTCTCGAAGCGAACATTGACGACCAAGGTTGGCAGCCCTATCCACTGGAAGGGTACACAACGGTCGATGAGGTTGGACATAGCGTTCAATTCCGCTTCCAATCAACTGCGGGCTCGTACTCTGTCGACTCGTTTTATGTTGAAACCGTACGGTCCATTCCAAACACGGGATTGCGTCTTGATATTGGTGCAGATGGTGTGTCCGATTGGGGATTCGATGGGGATGATGCAGGAAGCTTCGGTATGCAAAATCGTCTGGCGAATGGTAAAGTGTGTCAAACACTTGCAACGATGCCAAGCTCTGCAGGCGTTTTTGACGTCTTACTTCCACTTTCGGGCATCGATCAATTTGGCTTTACAGTCTCAGCTTCCTCTGAAATGAAATCACCTTACATGAACATCAAGATTGGTGGCTCGGATGTGACCAACCGTGGTTTCAACAATTTTGAGACAGCATACTTTGTTGAATTCTCTCAAAATGAACTTGGTGCGCTCAACAATGCTCTGTCAAATGCTGCCGATGATCGAGGCATTCTCGGACTACCAATGGCCCGTGTGAGCATCACCATTGGTTCGTCTCAATCAAGTGCAGACGTCACCATGTGTGGTATTTTTGCACCGTATGAGGCGGCATTGAACCTCAATCTCGCAGCCAATTCTGCACTTGTTCAAGGGCTCAATCAAGAATTGAGTTCCGTCATATCGCTCGGCGGTGTCAAAGAAGTGAGGCTACCAATTCGCATGATGTCGTCAGGATCGGTGAAAGTCACAATCAACAGTGTTGCTTCCTCACCGACTCTCAATCCGGTTTCGCTGACTGTTAGCCCACCAGTCGACACGCTCACGCCTTCGACCGATTGGATAACGGTGAACTCAACCTTCGACCTTTCACCTCTTGGTGTGCTGGATGCAGAATCGTACGTCAAGAACAACGGTTGGAGCATCGATTTCACGCTCCGTGGACCGAGTGGCCAGTCGAAGGTTCTGTGTGGAACTGTTGTTCTTCCGTTGTCAGGTCCTGCTGTTGCGAACTGTCAACAGTCTGGCTACGCTCTAGGATGGAGCGACATCGATGCCAATGGTGAAATCTCGATGATTGGTTCAGGTTCCTACATTCAATTTAGCCACACGTTCCAGATGCCGGTCAGTTGGAACGACGAGCCCTACGCTTCACTGAACGTCATGCTTGTGAGTCCGACTGGACCAACCTTGCCACTGAACCATGTCTTTGGGTTGGGTAATGCCAACGGCATTGAAAACGATGTTTCGCTCAAGGGATTCACCATTGTTTCACAATCTGGAATTGAGACCGATGCAGCATCAGCGTCGCTCATTCAGGGCACGTTTGTGACAGTCAATGCCTACCTTGGATTTGAAGGCGTTCGTGATGCAGTACCTCGAACCGGCCAAGCACAGGTACGATTGCTTGTCGATGGTCAAGACAAGGGCTCAACGAGTCTCATCCTCAATGGTGTTGCTTCCATCATCTACAGCGTTCCTTCGAGCGCCAACAACCTTGAAATGGAACTTGAGGTGACGCCCGTCGCTGGTCAAGGTGTCGCTTACGAGGTGAATCCAGTGGCTAATTTCACAATGGACTCCATCGCTCCAATGCTGATCGGTATGGACGTTGATACCTTTGATCACGTCGATGCTTCACCTTCAACAGAAATCAACTTCATTCTCGGCGATAGCCCCTCACTTCCACACCATGCTGATGCACACATCTGGCGTTCATGGGTTGATGATGCGAACATGGATGGTTCAATCGATGAAGACGAAGTTCAAATCCTTTCTTTGGAACAGCCCGAAGACATGCTCGCAACCATAGGTGAGTTTACGCTTACAATGGATACGTCTCAAGCACCTGATGGTGAATACGTCCAAGGCTGGCTGAGCGTCGCGGATGGTGCTGGTAACGTTATGATCGAAGGAGGAAGCATGAACACACCTTTGTTCAACTTGCAAATTCGCTCGGATGGAACGCCCTCTTTGGGGACAGAGTACGACTTGATTTGGGGCCAATACGGTGATGGCTGGCTCCATCCTGGTGAAGCCAATCTCTTACAAATTCCAGTCTGGGACAAGAACGGAGTCACAGACATCGAATCGATTGATCTGAACCTTGGTTCGACTGAAAGCGACTCTGCCATCATTTACTGGACTGCAGAGGACAACCAGTGCTACAGCAACCATGTCTATGTCGACGTCGAATCGTGCTCCATTGATGGTGGCGAAGGCGTCTTCTCCGAACAAGGTGCGTTCAATGTCAACTTCAGTATTGAATGGGGCTTTGACCCAGATCCGAGCTTCGTTCGGATTCCGTCTGTCCAGATTACGGATCGTCTCGGTCAAACCGTTGTTTTCCCATTGTACGACGCATCATGGCAATACAGTGGCGAACTGGCCCTTGACCCATCGCAATCAAAACTGTTCATCGATATGAACGAAGTCAATTCGGTTGGAGCCTATGCTGCAGAAGATTCCTCAATGGAATACCAAGGTGAATTGGTCTGGTATCGAAGCATGCGAACCATCGAACAATCACTCGATCTTTTGATGCGGATCAACGGACAGGAATCCGTTGTTGAAACGTATGGAAACTTCAGCTTCGCTCGAACCGTTCCAGACCAGCCTGGTGAGCATGGGCTGTTTCTATCGATGTACAATCCACCAAGTGGGGCCGTATTGCGCGGTCTCGACGAAGGTCCTGTTACGACCATTTTCGTCGACAAACAAGCACCTATTCTCATGGAAATCGGCTCTCCAAACGCCCAAGAGATTATTGCAGAATCTGACTGGTCCGATGTGATAATTCAACTGACGGTCCGAGAACTAGAACAACTCAACCCAGATTCGTTGGTTCTGAACTATGCTGTCCATC
>CALDQY010000088.1 GCA_937911445.1 uncultured Rhodobiaceae bacterium
TCGACCAACTTCTCTTGGTGTCCTGCATTCTTCAGCGCCATGTTCATTCCAAATGCTCCTGCGACCTCCATATCTTCTCCAATGAAGACACAATCTTCTCCATGCATGTTCGCAATGTCGACCATGGCTTGTTGAATGGCTCGAGCATACGTCCATCCACCGGATTCGACGTATTCCAGTGGTTGATGGGATGTTTTAGATTGCGTACTTGGGACGGTTCCAATAGAGGCAAGGTGGTCATCATGCGTCCTCGCATCGTGGAGTGTTGTAACGCCCTTCGTCACGGTTTCTGGCTCAGGCCATGCCATCGCTTCAACTGCTTGGCGAGCTTCATCAACATGCTGTTGTTCCTCAGATTCCATTGCAGAGAGTTGGTCTTCGCTGGCACCAAGTGTCAGCAACAATTCACGGTGTGATGGGATAGGGTCTTTGTTCGCCCAATATTCGAGGAGATCACGATCAACGTAACCCGGAGGCGTTCCTGTTTCTGAACCGAGATAGAGGTCATCATGATGATGTGCGTGACCGCAACCACGCATGGTTTCAACATGAATCATAGTCGGACCGCCACCTTCGAGTCCAAATTCTCGTGCTGTAGCGACACTCGCATGCCATGCTGCAGGATCAGAACCGTCGATTGTCCATGCAGGGAATCCCATTGCTACGGCCTTATCAGCCCACAATTCAACACCTGATTGGTGTGCAGGAGGTGTATCAAGTGCTATCTGATTGTTCTGGAGAATGTAGCAAATCGGCAGGCCTCGTGCACCTGCTAAGTTGATGGCTTCCCAATACTCTCCAGAGGACGAGGCACCCTCTCCGATGCATGCAACGTGGAAACGATCGAGCGATTGTTTCCATCCTGCGAAAGCAAGACCTGTCATGGTTGCACTGGCAATAGGAAGTGGCGCTGTAGGAGGAAGTACGCCTACGTGCCAAGCACCGATGTGGAGGTCACGACCTCCTGCACCATCATGGCCACCATTTTGGTTTGAACCGGCCTTGCCCATTTGTGCGGCCATGACATCAACAACGGTGTCACCCATGGCGAGTGCAAGGCCAACATCACGAATCATCGGAGCAACGAGGTCACCATCGTAACCGTTTCCAGGCGTTTGTGATTTGTCTGGCTCATCAGAACGCTTCAAGGCTGTAGCAACGGCAACAACTCCCTCTTGCCACGTTGAGCGGAATCCCTTCCCTCCAAACCGGGAGCCATCTGGTGTCTCCATACCAGAGAAGAACACTTCTTTGAGGTGCGCATCCATGGCACGGGTGCGCGTCATCATACGCTGCCATTCCATTCGCTGCTCCATCGTTGTCGACATGTAATGGGCCAGACGCCTGAGGCACAAACGAAGATCGACAATGAGATGCTTGATTCGTCGTTGAAGATGCTCTTCGATGGTTCTTCGTGGCATCACCTCCTCTTCGAGAATGGTCGAAATCTTGTGTGTGTTTTGTGCTTCAAACCCTCGCTTGAATGCATCAACAAAACGCTCACTGAACGTATGCCAAGATGCACCATCAAAGGAATGTTGACCATCAACATGGAGATGATCCCAGATGTTGGCTGCCAAGAAAACGTGCCCTTCATGGCGTTCGGAAAAGAATCGCATCACTTCTGCACGAGCGGCATCAATGAGCAGCGGTTGGGTGAAGGTTAGCGCTTCACTTGGCGTCCATTCAGCACCGTGAATGACTGGTTGTGCACCTTGTGTCATGACCTCGCCCCGTGTTGGCCAAGAGACGCCTTGTATCAAGGCTATGGATTCATGGATTTGGCAAAATGCCTCACTCTTCTTCCCCGATAGCGTCTTTAAGCACACGGATTGAGGTACGCGTCACAATAACAGTAGCCAAGACTGTTGCAATGATGCCGAAGAGGAGTAAGAGCAGTCCGCCACTCGACTCTGTTAGGCCTTCCATACCTGATCGACTAAGTGCAATCGATCCGAGGGCATGGCCGTAGTAAGCATAAATCAGGCAGTAAATGAGACTTGAAAGATTCGAGAGTAAGAAGACTCGAAGTGTTACAGGAGTTGCCGACATGATGTAGTTGAGCCACTCGTCAGGAAGAATCGGTGAAAGACGTACTAAGACCGAGATTCGCATCGCATCTTCGCCCAGTGCAGCTTCGATGTTAAGCATCCTCTCATCTTTTTGGATGGCCTCGTGAATGGATTCTCGGAACAGCCATCTTCCAAGAACGAAGGCAATGAAACCTCCAACCATGGAAGCTACAAAGTTCACGACGACAGCCATCCAGAATGGGAAGATTGCACCCGCACCAACCTTCACAAATGGTGTTGGCAAAAGAAGAACAATCGCCAACGAAAGTGCAATCGTGAACAAAACAGGCGACCATATCCCGAAGCTCTTGATCCAATCAATGATGTTCGCAGCATCTTGAAACAAAAAGTAGCCTGCAACACCACAAAGAACCAACACTGTAAGACCAAACAATGCTCGCCATTGATACAATCGAACCTTCTGTTGCTTCATTTGCTGAAGATTTTGACGTCCATCGATGAGATGGAGCTCTGAAGGCTTCGGGAGTTGCGAAACCGATGGTCGTGGAATGTTCTTCATACCGTCATTCCTCTTCCGATTCAGGCAATGACGATAGGACATCACCGAGCATTTCAGTTGCATCCTCAATTCGCGTCATGAGTGTGATATCAGCGACGGCTCCAGGCCGCCCCAAATCCCACATCAATTCATGAACCATTTCTGTTGTCAGTCGTGTCATTCGCAGGACCTGGGGATCGATGCGGTCCATGTCATCCTCAGGAAGCAGCGCGACATGTTCTGGTACTTCATCGAGGATATCATCCATTTTTGATTCAATCTCATTGGCAATGTTTGCAGCTTGCTGTTCTAAAATCGATTCCATTCCACCTGTTGAAACAGGCGTTGGTTGCTCGTTCAAATCGCCAAGAGATTTCTTTTTCTTCAAATCTTCGAACGACGGCCCACTTGCTTCGCCACCCTCTCCATCTTCTTGCACCAAACGGTTGAGTGCGACTCGAAGAAGATTGGACAAGTCCGTTGCTTCCAAATCCAAGTCAACATCCATTCCTTCTTCGCCCATTTGGACAAGAATTTCGTTGATGAAGGACTCGTTGATTCGGTCGGGTCCGACCAGCCCCTTGAGCATGGGTAATGCCCATCCTCCTCCGCCGGCCATGACCGCGACATCGAACGAACCTCCACCCGTGTCAAGCGTGACGTCTGCTGGAGGTGGAACGAATTGTTTGCGACTGTGTTTCCAAAGTTGGTCGACCAGAACTTTCATGTCGACCGGTTTTCCAATTACTTCGTGAATTCCAGCCTTGGCAGCCACCAACATGAAATCCGGTGTTGTTGAACGAGACAACAAGACGATTCGGCATTTGAAAGCAAATTCAGGATCGCCCATTAACCGTTGAGCGGCATCAATGGCATCGCCTGATTTCCACTCGCCATCAAGCAGAACCACCTCGGGCATGACCGCAAGGGCTGTTCCTTCTGCTTGACGTAGTGTTCCAGCCCGAGTAACATCAAATCCTTCACGCTCAAGCGTTGATGCGAGAAGGGTACGACGACCCTGATTCTCGTCAGCAACGATGACCTTCCCCATGATGACCAAGAGGAAACGAGACCTTCGGCTCTTTGAACCTCACCCACAAATTAGCCGTGAACAATGTCTTCTGGAGCTATTTGACCCCATGCCATGATACCACCGGTAAGGTTGTACAAGCGACTGGAATCAATGCCCGATTGATTGAGCAACAAAATGGCCATTTGAGAGCGCATACCGCTTCGACACAAAACAACAACATCACGGTCGCTGGGAATATCGTTCGCAGCAGTATTTGCAACGTCGTGAACGACATGCAAATCGAATGTTGCAAGTCGAACTTGTTGAAGTTCCTCATCGCTACGAACGTCGATAATGAAGGGACTCCATCCTGTTTGTTGCTTTGATATCAATTCAGGCACGGTGATGGATTGCATCATGGATTCTCCTGCAGCCTTGTCTTCTTGAACTTGCTGAGGGCGTGGCGTGCAGTAGGTAGGATCGTTAAACAACGCTTGAGCGCGGGACAAATCGATAATATCTGGCTTCGAGTCAAGAGGACCAAATTGCAGTGATTGCATGCTCATTGACTCTGCATCGTACAAGAGGAGGCGCCCGATTAAACTCGATCCCATTCCAACAATGTGTTTGATGACCTCCGTCGCCTGAAGACTACCGACAACGCCTGGAAGAACACCAAACACACCCGCTTCAGCACAGTTTTGCAGCGCTCCTGCGGGTGGTGCTTCGGGGAATAAATCCCGATAACGACGGTTTTCTTTTGAGGAGAAGAACGAGACTTGACCTTCAAATCGGTGGATCGACCCGTAGACCCAAGGTATTGAAAGAAGATGACATGCATCATCAATCAAGTATCGTGTAGGAATGTTGTCTGTTCCATCGACAACGACGTCCCAGCCCTTGAACACTTCAAGTGCGTTATCTGGGCTAAGCCTCTCCTTGTGCTCAACGATGTTCAGGTTTGGATCGAGTGCGAGAAGTTGTTCTTTGGCAGAATCAACCTTCATCCGGCCAACGTCTTCGGTTCGATGAAGGACTTGGCGTTGGAGATTCGAAATGTCGACCTGATCATCATCGATGACACCAATGGTCCCAACACCTGCTGCAGCAAGATAGAGAAGAACAGGGCTACCAAGTCCACCTGCACCAACAACGAACACCTTTGCCTTGGCCAACTTCTCCTGTCCCGCAATTCCAACTTGTGGAAGGACAAGATGACGGGCGTGCCGTTGCATATCGACCATGTTGATGCGTGTCGATGCTCAATCAAATAGACATCGTTGCTCAATGAACGTTCTCTTCGAGCCACTTTTCCGCATCCATAGCCGCTTGGCAACCCATCCCAGCTGCGGTAATGGCCTGCTTGTAGCGTGTATCGACGACGTCACCTGCAGCGAAGACACCATCAACCGAAGTCATGGTGTGGTTCTTGTGAATAATGTACCCGTTTTCATCCGTTTCAACTTGTCCACCAAGGAAGCTAGTAATCGGTTTGTGACCAATGGCAATGAACGCCCCGGTTGCAGCAATCTCTTCGGTCGAGCCATCTCTTGGGTCCTCGAGAATGGCTCCAGTCAGTCCCTTCTCATCGCTTAGCCATTCCTTGACTTGACGGAACGTCTTGATCTCGATCTTTGGATGGTTCGCAGCGCGTTCGTACATGATGGTCGAGGCTCGGAACACATCTCGACGATGAACCAACGTGACCTTTGAAGCAAAACGAGTAAGGAAGGTTGCTTCTTCACAGGCAGAATCTCCACCGCCGATAACGAGAACTTCCTCTTCTCGGAAAAAGGCACCATCGCACGTTGCACATGTGGAAATGCCTCGTCCTTTTTGCTCCGCTTCACCTGGTGCATCAAGCCAAATGGATTCTGCTCCAGTACAAACAATCAGCGAATGTGCGAAGAAATCTTCACCTTCAACGGTGACCTTGAACGGTTGAGAAGACGTGTCAACGGATTCAACATTCTTGTCTTGGACGCTCAAACCAAATCGCTCTGCTTGCTCACGTAGCTGCATCATCATCTCCGGACCACCAATACCTTCAGGGTAGCCCGGGAAATTCTCGATATCACTGGTCAACATCAACTGGCCACCAGACATGTATCCAGCGAACATGAGCGGCTCAAGCATGGCACGAGCAGCGTACAAACCAGCCGTATATCCAGCAGGACCGGAACCGATAATGATGACATTGTGAACGTCTGACATCTGACTCACTCCTCAACCAACACCCCGATGGACTTGAACATTATCCCTCTCATTTCTCTGCGAATGTGTCGGAAAAACACATATGTATCACCTCATATTGAGTTACAGTCATGGGTGAGAACTGGGCCCATGTGTCGTTTTCTGTTTGCGTGATGTTTATCCTTTGCTCCCTGCAGAATGTACTGCAATATGACCTACACCAAGAACAGGAAATGGTGCATTCAACTGCTGCCAGAGATGCCGTTCATGAGGGTGCGTGGGCCTCATACAAACAGATGCCAGTTGGCTCATATTGCTACAGTGGATTCGCCTACGACATGGAGAATGATTACATCGCTATTCCTGATTGTGATTCATACAACTATGAAACATTACACATCTCGATACGACATAATTCCGACTGGAATACGGTTGTTCAGGTTATCGAGACGAATCTGCTGAACGTTCAATTCCTCAGTTTCTCACCGAATGGTGGATATCTACTCGTACTTGACTACGAGTTTGAGATTTACAAAACAGATACTTGGGAGAGAGTGTATTCCGACGATATATCATCGACCGATGGTTCGTATTATCCAGCTCAGGATATTAGTTGGTCAGGAGATGGTGAGCGGTTGGTGATTGCAACCGGTTACGAGGGTGGAAAAATGTACGAAGGTCCTGATTGGCAGGAGGTAACCGGTACGACATCAAACGGGTACTACGTAACTCACCATCCTCTTGAAGACACACTTTGGTACCTGTCAACCGATGGAACCGTCGCCAAATTTGAATTGCAAAATGTGCCCTTTGTGGGAGAAAGTTGGGTCCAGGTACAAACTTACACTACGGAAAACTCCGAATACGGTAGGATGTCAATTAGCCCCAGTGGCAACCTAATCCTCGTCAATGTTGGTTGGTATGGAAATCGTGTGTACACAAGTTCATCATTCGAGTTAGAATTCACGGCATATGGTACAA
This sequence comes from uncultured Rhodobiaceae bacterium, assembly GCA_937911445.1. Lineage (GTDB taxonomy): Archaea > Thermoplasmatota > Poseidoniia > Poseidoniales > Poseidoniaceae > MGIIa-L2. Next base: position 6,758 of record CALDQY010000088.1, read on the forward strand.
GCCCTGTGTTCAGTTCCTCCGGATCTCATTTGTTGTACCAGACTTACAATAGCGGCTACGAAATCTATTCGACGGATGTTTGGTCAAGAACGAGCCAAATTGACGAAGAAACTTCATCAAGTTACTACACTGCGCTTTCTTTTAGTTCTGATAACGATGAAATCATCTCCTTGGTTGATGGCGGAGGGTACGGCGAAATTGCTTTCATGGCAATGAAACCGGATTCAGATTATGATGGAGTTGTGGACGAACTCGATTCCTGTCCAAGTACCCCAACCGAAGAGGGTGCTGACGTTCGAGGCTGTGCCCCGAGTCAAAGAGATACTGACCTCGATGGAATAAATGACCGTGATGATGTCTGTCCGAGGACAAACGTCAGTTCCTCAGTCGATGCCTCAGGATGTTCAGAGGAGCAATTAAGCGATTCAGATGAAGACGGGATTTCAGACTCCGATGATCAGTGCCCAAACACTCCAATCAACGAGTACAGTAACATTTACGGGTGCAGTTCAAGTCAACGCGATGTCGATAGAGACGGCATGTCTGACCTTAACGATCCATGCCCCCTCAATCCTTTTTCTGAGTGTTCAGACGTGAGGTCTTGGATTCCGGACATGGAACCGATTGATGGTACAGAGGATTACTCAGTGCCACTATGGTCGCCGAGTGGAGATTTACTTGCAACGTTTGGCAATTCAAACAAGATTATCATTCTCAACCCTGATTTATCAATTGAGCACGAGATTACCAATGAGATTGCAGAGACGTCTTTCTCGAGGTTCTTGTGGTTACCAGACGGAAATGCCATTGTTGCACTTTGGAGAAATTCGAGTTACTACCAATCAATGTGTGGATACTCGATCTTCACCCTCTCAAACATTGAGAATCCTACACACAACACAATCAGCAATACATGCGATGCCATCAGAGCAAGAGCACTGAATCCAAATGGAGATGAACTCGCTGTATCGATTTTTTCTTACGATGACTACTCTGGCAAACTTGTGACAATCAACCTCAGCAGTGGAAATCAAGGTTTTGAAGACGACAATTACTATCCTCGCCAACTAGCATACTCTCACGATGGCACAACCCTCGTGGGATTCACATCAGGTAGCATTTTGATGTGGGACACATTTGATGGCTATCTGTTGCGAAGCGAGGCAATTGATTCAATCACATCTTTCCATCAATCGCCGGACGGAGATTGGCTAATCATCACAGCAGGTGAGGAAATCAAATTATACTCATTCAACACACTCAACATGAAGGATTCAATTTCAATCGAGCCAAGTTATGACGAAGATTCCTATGTTTCAATCGACGACATATCGATATCACGAAATGGAAATCTGATTTATGTATCGATTTCCGAGACACATTATACCCAAGGAGAACGCACAGAAAACGTCACATTGCACACCTACCGTATTTCAGAATCAAATGAAATAGAATTCCTTGTTAAATCAAACGCTATCAATGAATCGAGTTGGATGAGTATGTCCATTTCTCCCGATGAATCAATGGCATTTGTACGGTTGAGTTCAGTCGATGGATTGACACGTTGGACCAGAGACTCCGATGCTGATGGCATAACTGACATGGATGACCTTTGCCAAGAAACGCCAGTTTCTTCGGAAATCGATGTGAATGGTTGCAGTCAGGAGCAGAGGGATGACGACAATGATGGGGTTGCAAATTCTGATGATTTGTGCCCCAACTCTTCGTCTGGAATCCCTGCGGATGAAAATGGGTGTACAGACCAACAAGTCGACTTCGATCTCGATGGTGTATGCGACGAAGGAGCTGTAAGTAATGGTCCATCGAATTGTTTTGGCGAAGACAAATGCCCTGACTCAAAATCGGGCGTACAACCTGATGCGAATGGGTGCACATGGGCGCAGCAAGACAGCGATAGAGACGGCGTGAATAATGCAGAAGATCAATGTGAAGATACCGAGATTGCAGGTGATGCTGACGCCAATGGATGCGACCGCAAACAGAGAGATAGCGATGGTGATTCTGTATTTGATTACTGGGATCTTTGTGAACAGACATCATCGGGAGACGAAATTGACGAGGTTGGATGCTCCGACGCACAGGTCGATTCAGATTTTGATAATGTTTGTGACCGAAATGCTGCTTCGGTTGGTCCATCAAACTGCACCTCAACCGACATATGTCCAAACACAGAAATGAATCAATCTGTGGATCAGAACGGGTGTTCTTGGGATCAAAGAGACGACGATGGGGATGGTGTTTTCAACAAATTCGATCTCTGCCCTGATACCCTTTCAGATACTGTTGCACCTAATGGATGCTCTGCATGGCAGATAGACACCGACAGCGACGGCGTCTATGACGCGAATGATGAGTGTGCAAACACTGACCCCAATCAAATTGCTGATGCAAAAGGATGCTCCGATGAACAGAGCGAATCGAAAGAAGCAAGTTCGACTGAGAATATACTCGATTCAAAAATAGTTGTCGGGCTTTCGGTTCTCGTCATTATCGCGCTTATACTCTTCACCATAAAGAGAAGCAAAAGAGATGTTCGCTTCGAAGAGGCCCAACCGGTTCAATATCCAGAATATGCTACTCGCGGGGCAATGCGAGACGGGATGGAATGGATTGAACACCCTGCGGGTAGTCAACAATGGTTCTATCGAGACCCATCAACTCAACAATGGATTCATCGAAAATAATCCTTCCTGGGTTGAGTCGGCCTTGTGTTACATTTTAATTCTCAATGCATTGAGGTCACATCATGGATGTCGCCTCTCACTGGTTGATGGGTTCGGGTGCGACGAGTGGACGTACGAAATTCTGGGTTGCTGGATTGATGGGCGTCCTTCCAGACCTGCTTGTTTTCATTCCGAACTCCTTCTTTCTAGATGAGCGACCTGAGATTGATGAGAATACGCTCACCGCTGATTTTGGATGGTATGCATGGGAAGCATACCAAGTCACTCATAGTCTCATTTGGGCGACGATTGGGTTCTTGTTCACGTGGATTTTCTTCGAAAAGCGAGGCGTTTGGCAACGGTTGTTTACCGATCATTCCCTCTCAGCACGTAACGCTGCAATTTGGCTGTGGCTTCCTTGGTTCATCCACATCTTCAACGATATACCGACGCATACTGCGAGGTTCTTCCCTACGCCGTTTTTAGCTCCATTCAGTGACTTTCGAGTCGATGGATATCGATGGAGCACACCATGGGTATGGTTCACGAATTTAGCGATCATTATCGCCATTTGGTCGTACGTGTTCTACAAGAAACGAAACCATTCACTCATCGAGGAACGGGCGTAGTGCATCGACTGCAGCTGTTGCATGAGGCCCAATTCGAGGTCCAACATGCTCGGGCAATGCACCGGGACCAATGATGCCCAAACCGATTGGTTTGTTGTGAACCAATTGCAATTCGAGGATGGTTTTGAGAACGCCTTGGCCCATAACAAGACCGTGGTCCGTCTCGCCTTTTTCGATGATACCGAGGCAAAATGCTCCATCAATCTCTTCGTTGGCTAGAACTCTGTCAAGTGCTAGTGGAATCTCCATGCAACCAGGAACTTCGATGACATCGACGATATTGTATCCCAAATCCTCTGCTTGCGAGGTTGCGATTTTCAGCATTTTATTCATCTCGTCCAAGTGGTACATTGCGCATACGGCTACGATATCTGACATGTTCATTACTCCTTCATCATTCGTTCAACGGTTTCAACAATCATCATGGTCGTTGAATCGATTTCAAGATTCACTGCATCTCCAACTTGCTTGTCACCGATTGTGGTTAATCGCAGTGTTTCTGGAATCAAATGGAGATCAAAGTGGTCTTCTGAGACATCACCAATCGTAAGGGAAATGCCATCAATACCGACGTATCCTTTGCTGACGATGTATTTTCGAACATCGGGTGGAGCGATGATTGAATATTGAGCACCATCGCCAACCCGCTCTGATTTACGAACGAGACCTCGACCGATGATGTGTCCTGAAAGCAAATGGCCTCCAACCTCATCCCCGTAACGCAACGATCGCTCAACATTGACGTGATGTCCTTTCTCAAGTTGACCAAGAGTTGTCTTTTCGAGTGTTTCAGGGATGACATCGAATGAAACGATATCATCTGTAAATGCTGTCGCTGTTAAGCAAACACCATCGATGGAAACACTTGCTCCAATCTGCAATCCTTCCGTCGATGGGACGCGGATTTGAAGGGTTGTGATTTCGTTTCCACTTTCTATAGAAACGATTTCACCTTTCCCTTGAACGATACCCGTGAACATCAGAATTCACCTCCCTTTGCTCGCTCAACGATGCGAGCGATGATCTTTCGAGTTCCATCCAAATCGTCGCTCAAACCTTCAACTCGGACAACTTCGATCGAGTCGTAACCACGTTCTTCCAGTGCAGTTCGAATTCGATCTTCAGCATGTTCCTGATCGTATCCTAAGGCAATGATGGATGGTTGAATCTTAGGTAGGATATCAAAAATGGGAACATCCGGAGAATTGCCTATGCATGCAACATCAACCGGTTTCAAACCTTCAACCATACGACGACGAAGGTCCTGATTGGTAACTGGTTCATGCTTTCGCTTGCGGACGGTATCGTCATGAGCAACGACTACGGTGAGGTGATCTCCGAGGGCCTTTGCTTGCTCAAGATAGTGAAGATGGCCCGCATGGAGAAGGTCAAAAACTCCTACAGCCATGACCTTTCTCATTGTGTTCACCCGTACTGAGCAGAGGAATCATGTTCTTGAGATTACCCGTGCAATGCTGCAATGACTTCTGCGCCTTCCAAGAATGGAATTCCACGCTCTGCTGCCCATGCTCTAGCATCTGCTACAGAGAGTGCGCCGTCTCCATCTGGCTGCAACATTTCCGCACCGATAACAACAGGTGTCAGTCCAGCGAGGCGAGCGATGCCAACTGCGAGTTCGGTGTGACCTTGACGCGTCAAGAGACCACCTTTCGATTCACGGCAAACGGGTATGTGACCGGGCGTTCGGAATTCTGCACCCATCCGTCGCTGCGCCTCAGCCTCGCTGAGTTCATCATCGAATACAATCGCAGTGAGTTCTGCAAAACGACGGGTTGTGAGTGCCCGGTCGTGATCGGTTATGCCTGTGTAGGTATCCCTGTGATTCAACGAGAGCGTGAATGCTGACCGAGCATCGTACCGTAGGTCGTTCGTCTTTAGTTCAGCTAGGACAGGATATTCTGCAGTCAGAACATCATGCGTGTGCAAATCCTGCAAAAATGGTAACCCAAAGGCCTGACCGACATCGTGTCCAATAGCCAAAAAGAGGAGGCCTCCACAATCTTGACGGAGTTGCCGCATCGTTGCAGGCTGTGCAAATGCTGCAGGGAACAGAAGGTCGGTTTCACCTTCACGCTTATCAGAATCAAATAGGCAAACTGGATTGCCTTGACGGAATGCAGCAATCGCTGCTTCAACAATTTCCGACATAGGCTGTCGTTTCGTTTCACCTTCATGAACCGTCGTATTGCACATTATGTACAGATTTCCGGCAAACGGGTGACGGAAAGGGGTTAATGTAGGGAACGGCTTGGCTTGTACTCGCGGGGGTGGAATGATGGGTGTGAAACTTGGTCCTGCTGGCGTACCTTTGTCCTGTAAAGGACGAACAATCGTCGAAGGAATGGACGATATTATTGCTCTCGGACTCGAGACGATGGAAGCTCAGACGGTTCGATTGATTCAACCACAGCACTTTGAGCAATACTGGCAAGCTGGTGTCTTAGCCAACAAAGCTGATTTTGAAATGAACATCCACGGACCGTACTATTCCGAACTTCTCGGCAATCGTGTCGAGCGTGGACGTTCGCTTGCCAAAATCGAGGCAACATTGCAAGCAGCGCGAACCATCAACGCACGCCACATAACGCTTCACACTGGTCACTACGGGGACTTTGGACGTGGCACGGCCGCCAATGAGCAGGTTGCGAACATCTTCTCCAGTATTGTTGAGCGTGTTCACGACATCTGGCATGACGAAGAAGATGAGTTCCCAGTCTTCCCATGGATTAAGGATGGTACACCATCCAAGATCGGTATTGAGACATCGGGTCGTCAAGAGCTATGGGGTAGCCTGGAAGAAGTTATCGAAGTTGTCAATCACGTTGAAGGAACCATTCCTGTCCTCAACATTGCACACATTCACGCTCGTGGTCATGGTCGGATGAAGACCTCCGAAGATTATGGCGAATTGTTCGACATGGTTCGTGAATCGATTGGAACCAAGGAATTCTATTGCCACTTCTCAGGTGTCGAGCACCGAACAGGAAATGCCATGCATTACACACAAATCAAGAAGTCCGATTTGAACTTCGAACCTCTTGCAGAATTCATCGTCGAGGACGGTGGTTGGTTGGACATTACCCTGATTTCAGACTCTCCGTTGCTGGAACACGATGCCATGTACATGTTGCAAAACATCGACAAATCGAAGCACAAGCAACTTGAGCGAAAAGCCCGAGAAGACCGCCGTCGTGCACTCGCTGCACAAACGGGTACATCGGTCGAGGACCTCCAGCGCCGTGAGGAAGAAATGGCGAAACTTCGAACTCAAGGTGGCAAACAAGAGCCCGTTGAAGAGACGAAACCAGAACCTGAACCAGTCAAAGAAGAAAAGAAGCCAAAAAAGAAGGCCGCTGCTTCCAAGAAGAAAGAGGAAAATGATGTCTTTTCCTTCGATGAGGAAGACGATGACGACTTGTTCTGATTCGGTGAATCAAATCTTCTCAGAAATTGTGCCTTTCTGGCTCTCGTGAAGGGAATGCACATAAGGACAAAGAGTTCGAAGTCCCCAGTCATGGCACACATTGCGGTGTTGGGATTGGGAAATTGGGGGACGGCTATTGCCCGTCTTTGGCTGCTTGAAGGTCACCATGTGAAAGGTTGGACCATTGAGCAAGAAGTGTATGAATCGATCACCATGGATGGGATCAATCGCAAGTATTTGCCTCAACAATCTGTCGAAGGATTGGAAGCAACAATGCATCTTGAAGAAGCACTTGATGGTGTTGAAATCGTTGTGCTTGCCATTCCTTCATCCGTCATTCTCGACGTGGTTGATAACATCATTCCATTCCTCCGTCCTGGTCACGTCTTGCTCGATTTGGCAAAGGGACTCGCTCCAGGAAAGAGGTTGATTTCTCAAGCGATTCATGAGGCTTTGAAGAATGCAAATTGCTCAAATCCGTTGGCGGTACTCACTGGTCCGACCATCGCTCCAGAAGCAGCAGGAGGTGTGATGACAACAGCATTGGTGGCGTCTGAGGACCTCTCTGTTGCTGAACGACTTGCAGAGACACTCTCTACGCCTACGTTACTTTTGCACGCCGCTTCCGACCCTGAAGGTGCGGAGCTTTGGGGTGCGTTCAAGAACGTCGTTGCCCTTGCGTGTGGACTTGTTGACGGATTGAAGACCATCGGAACACTTGGTGGAGACAACCTGAAGGCTGCTATCTTCAGTGCAGGATTCAAGGAAGGATGCATTCTCTTGCCGCTCCTAGGCGCAAGGGCAGAGGTAGCCTTTGGTCCTGCTGGATTGGGTGACCTCTACGTGACCTCTACGTCTCCATTTGGACGAAATAGGTCCATGGGCGAGAAACTCGGAACAGGAAAAACATTAGAAGAAGCGCTCGAAGAAATGACCATGGTTGCAGAAGGTGTTCGCGCAGCACGCATGTTCCGTGATCGAGCCATCGACCAAGGCATTGAAATTCCGTTTACAAAAGCACTCAACACGCTTCTCGATGGGGATATTGAAGCAGAAGAGTGCTGCCGAAGAATGGTTCTCTTGGGATAGGGCCGATTTCCTCATATGGAGGGATGGTATCCTCCAAGCATGGCAGATGACAACTCCTCTGATTTGACCGACTTTGAAGCAGGTCTCCTCGAGTGGTTGTGCGAAAACAACTTCCATGTTGAACCTTGGTCAACTCAGAACGCTGCAAAGCAATTCTACGTTGAAGAAGAAGCCATCTACGAGGCAATTGCTGCACTAACTCGAAAGGTTCCTCAACGCATTCAGGTGTTCTATAAGAACGGTGCATTGCACATCGCTGCAGACTAATCCTTCTTTTTCAGCAACTTTCTCGTTAGCCCAGCCGGGAAAAACAAACCCGTCCACCAGGGGGGCATGTTTGGTTGCTTGTCATCTTTGAACATTGAACGGACGATTTTTGAGACCATATCAAGAATCAATACAACGATGAAAATGACGATCACGTAAGCAAAGACCTTGTCGTACTGCAAAAATTCAAGATACAAATTGATGTAGTAACCAATTCCACCTGCTCCAACGATTCCGATTACCGTACCGTGTCGGAAATTGTATTCAAACATAAATATCGCTTGAGAAATCAGATTGTTTGCTGATTCTGGAAGTATCACACCAAACGAGCGCTCAAACCACCCGTGGCCCATGGCACGAGATGCATCGAGCTGTGGTTTCGCTACACCCTCAATTGCTTCGTATTGCAATTTACCAAGATAGCCTACAGTGTAGAGGGTCATGGCCATTATTCCAGCCATCGGACCCAATCCAACCATGATAACAAAGAGAATTGCCCATAAAATACTGGGTAAACTCCGAAATGCAGCCAAGAACGCTCGTGCAGGGTAAGAGACCCATGGTGGGCTTAGATTTTCAGCAGCGAGTAGAGCGATTGGATAAGAGATCAGCATTCCAAAGATGGTTGCTACAAAGGCAATTTTCAATGTTTCAATTACTCCAATCCACGCAGTCGAACAGGTAAACTGTAGGAAATCAGGTTCCTCACAGACAGGGTAGGCTTGAGGTTCAAGTACGCTCCAGTCTGGCGGCCAGAGCGATTCTCGGAAGAAGGTCTGAACGTTTCGAGGGCTATCAAAGAGTTTCTGCCAATTGCCTTCAATCGTCGAATGTGTGACGAATATTGCAAAAACTCCTAATGCAACAAAAACCGCTGGCCATCTCCATTGATACCAGATATCGAGAAGAGGAGTTGGTTTTTCCTCCAACTCATAACGTTCTCGATGTTCATTCATCTACCTCATCCTCCTGGGGAAAGATTTCAATGAGTTTGTTGCCTTCTGCGGTAAATAAACGATCTGCCATCTGAGTTGCACGTTCGAAATCGTGCTCGACAAGCACCATAATTGCATTACTTTCCCTGACATAATCCAGAACTTTCTGCATAACAGCGTTCAGAGTTTCTTCGTCAAGTTCTGCAAGAAATTCATCTGCCAGAATTAAGCGCGGCTTTTGAGCAAGCGTTCTTGCAACAGCAACTCGTCTTTGTTGCCCCCCTGAAAGTTTACGAATTGGTGTTCTGAGTTTGTGCGACAAACCTACTGATTCGATGGCTTCAATCGAGAGGTACTTGCATTTTGAAGAAAAAGGGAACCATTCAGATGTATGCCCTGCCTTAGCACCCAGCATGACATTGTGGTAGACACTCGCATGGCGTATGAGGCCAAGCCGTTGTGGAATGTACCCTATTTCACCTCGAGATCCTTTTGATTTTCCAAAAATCTCGACCTTGCCATTGAGAGGGTTCAATAAACCTGCTAAGGTCCTCAGCAGTGTTGTTTTCCCGATACCAGAAGCACCATTGATGGCAATGATTTCTCCTGGTTTAAACTCAAAAGACATGTTTACGAGCAACTCATTGTTCTGTTCATACCCCACCGAGAGGTTGTGACCGCTCACACTGGTGTCATCGTACAAACTTACCACCCTGTGTGTCCAATTTGGACGCCCTATAACCGTAGCCCGTACGGCATCAAATATCGTATTTTCCTTCGAAATATGCGGCGATTCCAGGTACGTTGGAAATCGAATCTGAGTAGCTTCCCATGTGTTCTTGTGTGTTGACCGCAATCAAACCACCTGTGTTCAGGATTTCATCGAGAATCGAATCTCCACACATATTCGGCCCGATTTCTCTGTCCACATCGTGTGTAACCTTGTTGTAACAGTAGCCATCTCCTTCGTCGATCCATTCTTCGTTGTTCATGTCCATAAGCGCATTGAGAATAGCTGCTCTTGTGTACATGTCCATCATCTCAGGGTTGTACATTACAGGGTGGCTTGGTGCTTTTCCGAACAAGGGGAGTGCGACATAGCCTGAGGACCCGTCTTCGTTTTCTAAGCACCAGTTGCGTTGCTTCTGTACACAGTTGTAATCATAGGTGGTATCAGCAATGAATGCGATGTCTCCACGGTCTTCTGAGAGGCAACGAAGAGCTCCCTCGTAGCTGTAATAGAAGTCACCAGAATCTGGAATAGAGGCATCCTCATTGAAGAAGTTGTAGATCGTATCCCTCAGTGAGGCGACATCGTTTGGGTCACCAATAACTTCTGCATATCCATTACCGATGAGGTATCCCATCGGTAGTAGCATGCCTGCTGATTTTAACCAACCTGTATGACAGGATGTTTTACCTTCAAACAATGCAAAGGGGTCTGTTGAATCATCATCGTCGAGGAAGGCTTGGGCCATGTCACTGTCTGCCCTGACGTAGGCTTGGGCTCCATACCATGAACGTCCGTCTGGTTTCAAATCAGCAGCAAGTGCTGAGAGTCCGTACTCTTTCCAACCAACCCACGCAGCACCTCCGTCCATGAAGCCGATGTCTGCATGGCCGAAGCGTAGAGCTTCAATGATTGCTCCTTCTGATGATACATCGTACAACTCAACACCAACTCCAAGTTTCTTGGCGAGTCTGTCAGCAAGGATTTGTGGGTTCGCATCAATATTTTCGTATGTATCACGTACTTCATATGCGATGACAATCGGGTCTTTGGTCGGCGTTACCGATGTGTTTACTCCATACTTTCCTCCGTAGTAGGCTTGAATGCCGGGAATGTTGCGAATGGCTGCAGAGTATGTTCCTAAATGATCTTCAGTGGTTCCAACATCGACAATTCCCCCTGGAGAGTTGACAATCTCATCAAGGATGTCTTGCCCCTCGTCATTGTTTTCCATATCGACGAGGACCTTTCGGACGATGTCTGCTTTCTCATCGCTCATTGTTCCAGGGTTGTACATTACAGGATGTCCAGGAGCACGACCAAAGAGCGGCAACTCAACGTATTCCGTCTCATCGAGACACCAAGAGTTGCTTTCTGCACGATCGACACAGTAGTAGTCTAGCGTGGTATCCGCAACGAAGGCGATATCTCCTCTGTCCTCTGACAGACAGCGTAGTGCACCCTTGTAACTGTAGTATGTATCGCCGGTATCAGGAATTGATGCGTCCTCGTTGAAGAATGCGTAAATTGTGTCACGCATTGACTCGACTGTATTTGGATCGCCGATTACATTCGCATATCCATTTCCGATGAGGTACCCCATTGGCAAGAGCATTCCAGCAGACTTTAGCCATCCTGTGTGACAGGGAGTCTTTCCTTGGAACAACGAAAACGGATCAGTGTAGATGTCATCGTCGAGTTGTGCTTCTGCAATGTCGCTTCCCGCACGAACGACGGCGCGGGCACCATACCAGGTTCGGCCGTCAGGTTTGGTTTCGGATGCTAGGACAGAGAGGTCGTATTGTTGCCAGCCGACCCAAGCCGAACCTCCGTCCATGAAGGCAATGTCTGCATGACCAAAGCGAAGTGCTTCAATCGATGCACCTTCTGAATCAACCGCATACAGTTCAACCGGTGCGTTGAGTTTCTCTTGCAGATAGTCGGCAAATCGCTGTGGATTCTCGTCAATGTTTGTGTATGTATCTCGGACTTCATAGGCTACGACAAGGGAGTCGATTTGCCCTAGTTCATCGACGTCGCTTTCTTCAGTAACATCGCCAAGACATCCGGCGAGTGAAAACATCAACATCGAGCCAATCATAAAGACGGCTTTGTACGCATTTCGAAGGTTAGTATTATTCTTCATGGCCCGGCCAAACCGAGCATAGATATGAATGTTAGGGCTCCCTAAAAAAACAAATATACTCCGTGTCGGTGGGTTGAAATGAGAAGTATGCTGAGTGAGAAAGAAGATGGGAACAGGACCGCAGTTGTCCTGATTCTCCCACTCGCATCATTCCTTGTACTGTTCTTTTTTCTTGATATGTCTGATTTTGTTCGTGTAGCCTCATCCCTTGGACCTGCTACGCTGCTCGCAGTGGTCTTAGTCTCAGCAATGCGGCCCGTCGTAGGTGGGATTCGATCAAGGATTGCTTTCAAACCCGTTGCAAGCCTCACCCTCCTCGATGCCACAAAGGGGTATGTTTTGTCTGCGTATGGTTCAATTTTCTTGCCTTCAGCTATCGGTGGCGACGTACTTCGAATTGAGCACATGAAAAATTCAACCGGAACCACCAGAAAAGAATCGTTTCTGGTTGCGGCTACAGAACGAGTTTTAGGGCTGTTAAGCCTTGTATTCTTGACAATCTGCGTGTTGTTTTTTGACGTACCATTTACCATGTCGTGGTATTGGTTGATTACTGCGGTTGTCGGTGGTTTCGTGCTCTTCCTAGGTTCAAAATTCCTACTCGATTCTTCTGATGATGGCTCAATGCTGAACAGAACGCTTACTTATGTTCGGTCCTATGCGAGCATGAACTTGCTTCTTCCTGTGTTCATTTTGTCCGTTCTTTTTCAGGTCATATCTTTGTCTGTTCCTGTATTGGTGGCTTACAGTCTTGCTGGATTGAATGCTGCAATCATCATTGCTTTGGTTACACCCGCTATTGCATTGTTCTCGGCCCTACCAATTTCGATTGGTGGTATTGGACTGCGCGAAGCAAGTTACGTAGGTACTGGGGCGCTCTTCAATATCGAAGAAAGTGTCTGCTTGTTATCGGGTCTAGCCCTTTCAATGTCAATCATTCTTTCAGGTGTTCCAGGAATTTTCATCCAGTCTGAATTACTTTCACATGAAAACTACAAAGAGACAAATTCAAAGAATAAGATTTGAGGACATGGATTGATTTTGATGACAGAAATACATACCTACAAGCTTGACGTTGTGGTTCCTCTTTACAACGATGAAGAAGTCATAGAATCGCTGTGTGAGACGGTGTTCAACACGCTGCAAAACAAATTCCAATCGATTCGAATGATTTTAATCGATGATGGTTCGACAGATGAATCCTATTCCGTTGCATTGCGCATGAGGAGTGTCTATGATGCAATAGATGTAATCAAACTCGCTGGAAATTTCGGACAGCATCGCGCTATATTGGCAGGCTTGCGATCAACTAGCGCAGATATCGTCGCTGTAATGGATTCAGACCTGCAAGACCGACCAGAGCACATTCCTGCGCTTGTAGAACGCATGCTTGAAGACGGTACATCATTAGCCATCGCTCGACGAATTCGACGTGTTGATTCATTGAGAAAACGGCTATTTTCACGATTGTTCGCCACAACGTCAAATCTTCTTGTACCGTTCAAAATCGACCCTCATCTCGGAGCGTTTAGGGTGATGAGGCAGAGCATAGTCAAGCAGATATGTGAGGTGAAAGAGCATACTGGAACACCATTCTCAATGCTTTATTCTCTTCGCGTACCATACTCAGCTGTTGATCTCGAACGAGAGGCACGTACCGCAGGTACCACTGGATACACATTCAAGAAATCCCTCAAACTCGCGAGCGACCGTATTATGACGTACTCAATCAAGCCAATTCGCCTTGCTATAGTCCTCGGAATCATGTTTGGGCTTTTCTCAATCGCCATTGCAGGTTATTCGATTGTCAATTACATACTTGTCGACCGAGTTGCACCTGGTTGGACTTCGATCGTGTTTGTGACATCATTCTTTGGCGGCCTGAACCTACTCTTCCTCGGGATTCTTGGAGAATATATCGGCCGCATATACATTGAATCGCGAGGAGTCCCGAACTACATTGTTCAAGAAACGACAGTCGATGATAGCGACTCAGATTAGAATATTTTGTCGGGCTTTGGGGCCCAAAGCAGCAATGGTGTCAACGATTGATACAAAATCCGAGAAGGAGTCAACGTTCTGTTCGTATTCCTCATATGGTCCATATTCCATCCATTGTAAATCAAGATCGATGGTATCAAATTCATTGGTGATGTAATTTTTTGCTTGCGGAGCACTCAGGTAGACCGATGCATGCAACTGTTCACAAATCGAAATGAGCTTACCAACTCGATCTTCTTCCAATTGAAATTCAGAAGAATTTCGGAACTCGGTTTTGATTCCAAGATATGCTGAGATACGTTGGATGAGTGCTTGATTGAACTTCGACAGCGTTGTAATGGAATAATCGTGATACACTGGAGTGAGGAGTTCCATGACCTCGCCGATGAATGGAGCCTTGGCATAATTTCTCTTTATTGTCTCAAGGTGATTGTTGCGCCATTCACCCTCTGGCAGTTGAACCTCATCAATGGCTTTTCCACGATTTGAGCCAACTGGAATTGTTATCCACTGGAATCCATTTGGCCCAAAAATCTTGTTTCTACTTCGCCAATCACGTTTGGTAAAATCAACAGTATCGTAGAACACAAAGATATCTGCTCTGAAAATGAGCTGAAAATACCCCTTCCATGGAAGATAATTCGATTGTGAGATCGCCACGACAGTCATACTATTCCTCCCCAAGACGAACACTGCTCGTCAATCGGTTTGCTTCGTTCGTCAAATCCTCGAGAATGGAGGATGGATCTTCCCTTATCAATTGGATGTAGCCGATTTCTATTTGCTCTGCTGAGTTTAATGCGAGGCGTTCACCGGGATCGAAGTATATCTCATGACTGAA
>CALDQY010000089.1 GCA_937911445.1 uncultured Rhodobiaceae bacterium
ATCCCATTTGAAGAACCCAGACAAACGGCTTCGATTGCTCCATTCCTGCAACATCGACATGTCGGTGCATCCCATTTGGAAACAACGGGGTGGAGAGCGTGCTGCACTAGCAAGATGGAACGACTTCCTCACAAACCGGCTGTCAGGTTATGCACGGAGACGGAACAACGCAGCCGATCCTGAGGGCGTCTCACGTCTTTCAATGGCCATCCACTACGGGATGATTTCAGTGATGAAAATCGTACGAGAGGCGCACGAAGTAGGCACAAAAGCGGCTGAGAAGTTTCTTGATGAATTGCTCATTTTCCGTGAGCATGCATGGCACCATGTCTATTCGAAAGAAGAGCCGTATGGGGTACAGAATCTACCAAATTGGGCCCTCGAATCCTGGCAAGACACGGCAGATGATGTTCGTACAACACTTCTTTCCAATGAGGCTTTTGAGATTGGCAATTCTCCAAACCACCTATGGAATTTGTGCCAAACATCTCTGTACAGACACGGTGAATTGCACAACAACCTTCGAATGACATGGGGAAAGGCGACACCACATTGGACCCCTTCGGTCGAAGACTCACTCAGAATTGGTCAACACTTGAACGACAAGTTTGCACTTGATGGCCGAGATCCATCCTCGATTGCAGGGATTCATTGGTGTCATGGTCTCTTTGACCGAGCCTTTCTTCCACCCTTACCGGTCATGGGCGTCGTACGAAAACGGGAGTTGGAAACACACCAATCACGACTTGATATGGATGCATACGAACGCCATGTCACACGGCTCGCCTACAAGCAAGAGCGACCATTCGTCATCGTTGGCGCAGGATTTGCTGGAGCACGTGCAGCACAGATTCTCACCAATTACGGCTATGACGTCCTCGTTCTCGACAAAGGAACCATCCCAGGAGGGCGATCATCAACGAAGCGGCGTGAATCCGGAGCGTACAATCATGGATGTGATGCCCTCTGTGGAGAAATCTATGCAGACTTGTCCATGAACCAAATGCTTGAGGGGACCGATGTTCGTTGCGATACACGAATCACCTCCATTCAACCAAATTCAGAGTATGTTCTTCTTGAAGATGAAAAAGGATTCACGTGGGAAGCTGAAGCTGTTCTTTTGACCTGCCCGATACCACAATTGCACGCACTCATGCCGGACCTTGCACCGGCTGATTGGAAAGAGCATCCTTACATCTCCAATTGGTCATTGATTTGCACAGGAACAAGTCCAGTTCCTATCGATTTACTCAATTATAAGTCCGATTCTATAGAATTAATGCGAAATGGAATTGACGAAGAGGAATCCAACGTTCTCATCGTTCAGATGGCAAATGAATGGAGTAAAAAGCACCTTGAGAAATCGAGGGATGAGGTAACAGAGTTGATTCGCCTAGAACTTCAATACTTAAGTCAAGAGTGGTTGGAAACGGCCGCGTTCCATGCACATCGTTGGAGGTTCTCTCGACCGGTGAGCCACCCCCATCCCCTCGATGAGGATCGAATCACGTTCGCAGGGGATGCCTGGGCGGAGCCAATCGGGACTGTAGAAGCTGCATTAAAATCGGCAGAACAAGCAGCTCTTGAGTTGATTTGGAAGCTTCATTATGCAAAGAAGCCAGAACCAATTTCGATGCAAACGACACTGTTCTAGAGCGGGTTGTTCGGATAGACATCCCACGGTTTCGATCCACGTCTCCTGAACATGGATTTACGCATGGCTTTCAAAATCTGCCAAGCAAATTTGAACGTACGCTTGATGCTTTGGAATGGATGCAGGACATACCACAAAGGATTCTTCCACGTTTGCAATGGATAACGCAACTGTCTCAAGATGCCTACTGGGATTTCTTCATTGACACCATACGTCTGTGGCCTTCTGTTCTTAGGCATGAAGTAGGTTCCAAACAATTGATCCCAGATTGGGAGGAAGGTCGAGTAATTGGTCCAAATTGCATCTCGTTCGTTCGTGTGATGCCAATGATGGAATTCTGGTGTAATGATGAGGCGATGCAACCATTTCAATCTCCAGCGTACATTGGCATGCAAAAAGAGTCCCAGAATTAACTGAGCCGCTGCAAGAGCTCCAGTCAATTCAAACGAAAATCCAGCGGACACCAAAAATACAAACGCAGGTGCAAGAATCGTGCCATCCAATGGATGTCCACGGAATCCGCTCGCCCAATCCAAATGCTCTGTTGAATGATGAATGGCATGGAATTTCCAAAGGACTGGAATTTCATGATAAAATCGATGCGTCCAATAAACGAGTACATCGAACAAGAGAATCCCAATCAAGGGCATGTATTCCTCAGGAATCTGATCAACGTATGGTCGAAGCAACAAACCAGGAATCCAAGCAAGACTGAGAATTCCCACAACAATGGCAACAAATCCAGTTAGCAAACCGAGCAAAGGGGAAGCAAGTGCATAGCCAATGTCCGTATCGAGATGTGGCCTTCTGATTTTCTGACCTTTGTGCCGAGGAAAGAGTTTCTCAAAAGGTACGACAAGGACAAACAGCAACAAGACAACGAAGATACCCTCTACGGAGATGTACAATGCAACGACGATCAATGTCAATGTCATCAAACGAAGAATCATGGAGAATAGACGTGCCTTGAAGCCAATGGTCTCTTCCATGCCCAAGCACTCGTTCAGAGACTAATAGAGATGTTTGATTGTTGAATCCTAACGAGAGGTGATAAACCTCTGCGTATCGGGTCAACCATGGCATTCATGGCGTGCTCAACGTGTCTGAGCATCCGCATCTACCCTTACATGGGATTCATGACTGGACAACAATATCAATGCCAGGATTGCGAAACCATCTCTCCGATTGTGATTGAGTTTGACACGGAAGAGGACTTCAACGCTTTTCGAGAGGCTCGGCTCGAGGATCAAGAGGAATAAAATCCGCACAATGAACGGCATCTTTGGCCGAATCTTCATATGTGAAGAGACGAAATTCATGCTGGATGGGATGCATATGATTGAGCGAAAGCAGGACGCACTTAATGGGGCAATGCTCCGAGCACTGATGGCCGAACACCTGCGGGAAGAGCGTGAAAAGGTACAGCATCAGCCCATCCAGGACGCGTCGTTCTCTGCGCTCGCATCGAGGATTGTTGAAGACGCAAGAAATGGGAAGACACACAAATCTGCAGCTTCGAACTTGCTCGCAGACATCGGTCTTGAAACACCAAAGCAGGTCATTAATCGATCACCAATGCGACATGTTGGACAACGTGCACGCAAAATTCCACTCAGTACTCGTAAGGTCAGGAGAGTAAAGCGTTCCTCCCGAGCGCCTCCTCAGACGCGTAGACGGCCACCGGTTGGTCACGAGCGAAGGAAGAGAA
>CALDQY010000090.1 GCA_937911445.1 uncultured Rhodobiaceae bacterium
CATCGATGGCCCGACCACCTCGTCCGTGCTCGAACGGGACGCAAATTGCCACGAACGCTCACTCGACGTGAATTGACTTCAGTGATTGAAGCGGCCAACACCTCTGAGAACGCCATCGCTTCCGTTGTTGTTACCGTCTTGTTGGATACAGGCATGCGCGTTTCTGAGTTGTGCAATCTCAATCTCTCCGACATTGAACTCGAGGGATTGCATGCGAAGGTCATCGGTGGAAAAGGTGACAAGGACCGCATCGTTTTGTTCACGCAGCGTACCAAGAACTGCATCGATGCATATCTTCCGATTCGAAACGCACGCATTCGTGATGACGATTTGCCGTTCCTCCTCAATCAAGCAGGACGACGTTTGCAACCTCGAGGTGTACAACGTCTCATGGATCAACTGGCTTTGGAAGCAAATCTACCCAAAGGAAAACTCACGCCGCACGTTCTCCGTCACAACTTTGCGACTGGATTGCTTGAGCGTGGAGCCGATCTCGTGACCATTCAGCGACTGCTTGGTCACACCAGCATTGCCACCACTCGTGTTTATCTCGACATCTCTGACCAAACCTTGCGAGAGGTGTACCATCGTGCTCAATCCATGCGTCAAACCATGGACGAGGAACAAGCACAGCGCGATGAGAAACTGGTCGAACAAGAAGGTGGAACCGAAACGTTCGGTATTGACGTCTCACGAACGTGATCGCTTTCGCTTCTCGATGGAATCAGGACCTGCCCATTCACGATGTGGTGTCACATCTTGACCAGAATGTCCTGGAATTGGACAATGTTTTCCGGACCGGCATCGTGAACAGTTTTCCTTTGGAGGCAACTCAACAGTCTTACGTAAACGACCGTACTTCCTCCTTGGCATAGACAACCATCGGTCAAGACGGTTTTACAATGTAGCGCTCGAATCGAATCAATTCTTTCGGAACCATGGCATATCGCTCACACTTCGTGGAACCTTCAGGGTCTTACCCTTGCGTCCATCATCGGATTTGACCGACTTAACCTTTTGATCGCCCTTGGCTTTCTCCACGGTCTTTTCAGCGACCTTCTTGCCAGCTGCAGTTGCCTTTGAGGCGGCTTTCTTGGTGGACGAAGCGGCTTTCTTGGCCGTATCTTTTGCCTTGGATGTGGCCTTCCTTGCGGTTGACTTTGCCTTGGCCGCAGTCTTCTTGGCAGCGGATTTGGCACTCTTCTTGGCTACGACTGCAGCCAACTTGGCTGCACTCGCCTTGTTGAGGCCAGCCTTCTCAAGCCCAGCTTTCCCAGCCTTGGCAATCTTAGCTGCCGTGTTCAATCCAGCCGCTTGGAGTTTCTTTGCTGTCGCTGCGCCTACACCAGGTAGTTCAGTCAAATCTTCGCCTTTGGAACCTGCCTTCTTTGCCATGGTCTCACTTGGTGAGCCATGAAAGAGGATATTCTTGAACTATTCCACGTCGAGAAATTCTAGTCGATACTGAAACCCATCGCGATGCAATCGATGCACTTTTCGACATTCATGTTGCCGATTCCTTCGGTTCGACCGCAACGGTGGCAATATCCTATGTGGCTGACAATGCTCTTGCTCTGACTGGGCTGCACAAACCTCTTCCGATGTTCGTGTACTATGAAGACTTGTTCAGTCCTCTAGGTGACATTCATGAGGTTGAATGCTATCAGAGAAGCATGGGAGTGGACCTGAATCCCGAACGCTCGGTTCTCCACGCTCAGGTTCGCAAAGCAAAAGCAAGCCATTGCGTCGATGATGCAGGATCGTTTCTACGGTCGTCGACGTTCAAAGGACCTTCCTCCAGAGTTTACCTTGGTGATGTTGCGGAAACGTTGCTGCGTTGTTCCACTGGTGCTGAAACACCGACCTTTTCTCATCCCCCCGGGTTTGATGAACAGCGATGGATCATGGAATACACGGCAGGCTCACTTCACGTCAGCATCCAGTCCGTCCCTTACTGGGGCTTTGGTTTGTTGACCTCTGGCTATCGCAACGAAGTGATCATTCAAGGTCCTGTTGAAGAGCGAGCGCGATTGGTGCATGATTGGGTTGCAGCCTTGCAGCACAACCCTTGGGAATTCGCACACCGTGGCTCAGCGAAGAAAGCACTCCAAGCAGTCAGCAGTTCACTCAAAGCCAATGAAGACAATTGGCGCTCGCACCAAACTCGGGCTCGAAGTTTGTTGAACGAAGCCATTGCATCGTTTGAGCATCATGTCGAGCGTATGGAAAAAATGGGTGGTGTAGAGGCTGATATGATTGAACTCGCACGTCTTGAAATCGACTTAGCACAGCAAGCTCTTGCCGATGACAACACGCCTGCAGTCGAACGAGCTCTTTCCCGCGGCGAGGCAGTGTTGTTGATTCCAATCGATGATGAAGAAGAGGAGGCGCACGGCTCGGTACTCACCATCGAAGACGATATTCCGTTCATCGATTTGAGCGATGATGCCTCCGAGTGACCGCGCGTTGCGTTGATAAAGGGAAGGCAACTCGGAGTGATTGGTCCACATGGCAAAGAAGTCGGAAGGAAGCGGAATCCAGCAAGCAGCAGGATTGATTCGATACTTCGACGAAGAGTCGGAAGAATCAATGAAGATTTCACCGTTCCAAGTCTACTTTGCTTGTTTCGTCATTGGTGGCTTCTTCTACCTCGTCAACGAGGGCGTCGTCCAAGCCATCATGGATTTGTTCTGAGTCCTTTACATTGGACGAATCAGAACGATTTTTTGTTCCTGTTCAGCCATGCATTTTGCAACCTGCATAGCCGATGCGAGATTGATGGTTGCACCAATGGTTCTGGTTCCTTCCTCCTCGTGAAGGACCAACCGATGTGTCAATTGATGGAGGACGTCTTCATCGATTCGCTCGAAGACCCATTTCTCATCTTCAATTCGGACCAAGGCAGGAACATCAACAAGCGGCCCCATGCTTTGCTCAACGGTCTTGCTACGTGCCTCTAAGCCTGCAAGATCTCGAAGTGGTTGCCAACGACGTTGTCGTGTTGGTGCTTTGATTCTACGATTTTTTTCAACGCCTGCGCGAAACGCTCTGCTCATTCCCATCCCATCCAGAAATCCGAAGATTTCTAGTTGTTGCATCGCCATCTCGCATATAAGAAGCGCGACAAAATTGTCCATGATACGGTCAATTTCAAATGGATATTGTATCAATCCACACGGAACAAGCATTCTGTTGGACGTTTGAAGAACATGTGACGGTATTTTGCAATCAAACGATAACCAATGTTGCGCAGTGGTAATGGAATCAACCAAAGCACTGGGAACCACATTTTGTAGTACCAACGCATGTACAAGACACAACGAATTCCTGCAGCTGAACGAATGTAGGGCTTCCCATGTCGAACCAGATAAACAGAATCTACATCGCGCAACTTCGCTGGAAGCGTTTCGATGACTCGTTGTGCATCCTCGTGAAATATCGGACGATAACCCAATTGCTTGCCTCGGGCAAGACGTTTGTCGATGAAGGTGGCAAGACGATGACAGAGCCCACAATCGCCATCGAGAAACAGGAAATCCCGTTGATCGTTCACATCAATACGTTCAGCCACTTCAATGGACCACGTCTTAACAGGAAGTCCTTTGGAAAAATGAACCAAATCTGGGGAAAGAACGTCCAGCCCCATGTTGTAGGATTCGAGCAACGTGTTCGCTTCAAGACGGACTTCACCATCCTGAAAGGACCATGGTTGATGGTACACATAGGCTCGACGAAGGCAACCTTCGTGTTCGGTGTACAGGCAGTATCGTTCGAAGAGGAAGTATTCCAACGAATCAGGTTCAGCCGATCGCATCGAACCTTTCGCATTCGATGTTCCTCGCAATTCAGCACCATCGCTGGAACGACGCGATTGCCATTGCAAGTCGTCTCCATTTCGCTTGACTTCGGCTTTCGCATAGCGGTAAGCAAGACCGTAGGCGCGAGGTGCATGGAAGCACGTCACCAGACTTTTCGCATCCAACGTGAGGAAGAAGACGCCTGGTTGTCCGTCCTTGACAACGTACGTGCGTACATTAAATTCAGCAAAAGTGGAGATACCGGGGACAGACGGAAGTCCACGTGGTCGTACGTTCTTCATGATGAACGGAATCACGCCAACGTAGGCTTCACCTTCGAAGAAATCGATTTCCAATCCATCAGGAAGGTGCGGTTGGAGTCGATCAGCATCGACCTTCCAATGCATGAAGGTCAGTTCACGCCATTCTTGCGAGATGGCATGTGGACGCATCGGCATAGGAAACGGAAGATGTCCGTCCTCACCCTTTGCGCCCATGCCTTGCCCAGAGCATGCTCATGTTTGAACATCATTGACGGCTTCTTGTTGCATGACGTAGGTCGAGCATCGACGAAAACACGCACAGTGCAGCACCCATTGGGAGCGCGTAGCGTAAGCCTTCACCACTCAACACAACCACAACAAGCGTGATTAATGCCAGCAAAGCGATCGTAGCCATTTGGTAAACAGGAGGCGAAGGCGCAGACGATTCCACTGTCCAAGACAACGGCGTCGTTACCATAATGGCAAACCATGCACCGAGAACCAGGAATGGAGCATGCTCAAACATGAGGAACCACAACAGAGGTCCGAACATCAAGCTCCAACGAACCCAATTCAGTTCTGGTCGTGAACCATCATCAAATCCAAGGAACGGGAGGAGCAACACACCAGCCATCAAGGCACACATCCATCCCACCAGCCACAATGAAGCACGTACAGATGTGGCATCTGGTGCCTGTTGATCGTGCATAAGGAAACCTGTCACCAGCAAGAGAAGAGCAACGCTCACACCAATACTCCAAGCGAGCGCTCTGCTTCTACCGTTACCAACGCCGAGGTGTGCATCGATGTCTCGATGCGGGGCCGAAAACACGTGGAGATTGAAGGCGACAATCACCCACAACCACAGCGTTGCTGTCTGATCATCTTGCCTTGGATTGCTCCACCAAGAGGCATCAAACACACCAGATTCGAGATACGCCATAAATAGATAGACAAAGGCGGTCAGTAGCAGTGGCGATAGTGGAAGATAGAGGCGTTGCTGATAGTGTCGCAACCCTCGCTGTGGTGCATGGGCATTGAGCAGCCCGGTGATAACAACACACTGAACCAGAACGAGAAACACAACGCTCCACAGATCGACCTGTGGAGCAGGCATCGAGATCAACGGGAGTGTTTCTGGCGCAATGTAAGCCGAATCATCGAAGACCAACGTCGAGGAAATCAACAGCATAAGCGCCAAGGTTCGTTTGAGTTTCTGCAACCCTTCAACCGTCCACGATTGGCGCGAGCCTTGACCGTTCCACGCGAACAAATAGACGAGTGGTAAGACCATCCACTCCACCAATCCATCACCAGCAAACAAGACATGCAGCCGGTCCTTCACGGTCGATTCACTATCCAAGTAGGCTGCCACTTCAATGTGTGTGGTATCATGCGAAAAGAGAGCAGAGATGCGCAACGAGATAATAACAGCAAGCAGAGCGAACGGAAGCCATCGTAACGCTCGAAGCAGAGATTCACTCTTGTTGCGAGCAAAGGTTTCCACCGATTTGGGGAACATCCAGATGGCGATGGACCCAAAGAACAGCGGGACCAACCAAGGCATGTCATCCCCCAGCATGAACCGACCACACATTCTCGCGCTATGATGCTAACGGCTTCGTAAGACACAAAGGGGCGCGTCTTCAGGGACCGGTATGGGCGAGCGCAGTGGTGAGGACGGTCTCCTCGCCCAAGCAGAAATTGCACCGCTCACCGGTCTTGCCGAATCGCTTGGAATCGACCGAAACGAATGGATTGGCATTGCGACGCAACCACTTCCCGAAACACTTCGTTTGACTATGAACCACTACGATATGGGATGGACGCGACGAAAACTCCTCGACATGGGTGCAAAGGAGATTACATGGTCGGTTGGTAACGAAGCATACCAACTTCCATTTGCTCGCGGTCAAGCTCCTCGCGACGGAACAAGAGAACTGCTCGCCTTGCTTCACGATACGGGACGCGTAACTCGACAAGAAGCGGCGAGTATGCTTCCCATTCTAGTCCTCGATCCCCAACAGGACGAACTCCTGCTCGACCTCTGTGCTGCTCCTGGCTCGAAAGCGACCCATGCAGCGGAACGAATGGCACCAAACGGTGTGGTCGTTGCCAACGAACCAATATCTGGTCGTGTCAACATGCTTGCCAGCAACCGAGGACGTCTTTCACTCCACAACGTGATGATTACGCAACACGATGGTCGTCACGTTGGACGCATCCCAAAACCCGGTTTCGATGCCATCGTTGCTGATGTACCGTGTACAGGAAGTGCGACGTCTCGCAAAAACAAGGACGTGTGGTGGAGTTGGTCACCAAAAGGTGGACGTACCATGTTCCAGTTGCAAGTCGACATTGCTTCCAGAGGAGCGCAGTTGCTCCGGCCTGGTGGCATGATGGTTTATTCGACCTGTTCCATCGACCCTGTCGAAAACGAAGCAGTCATCACAGAGTTGGTTCGTAAATGCCCATGGATGGAGGTTGTTGAGATCGATGAATCCAACGTTGAAGGGTTGGTTTGGCATCAAGGTTTGACCTCATGGATGCCGCTCGATGAGAACGGGATGGTCCCAGAACAACCTCAAGATGTTCCGTTCTTTGATGAACGATACATGCCACCCAAAGAGCAAGAACTTCTTGCAGCCTTGTCAAAGACGCGTCGATTGTATCCAATGGACAACAACACGGGAGGATTCTACGTAGCCTTGCTGCGACATCGAGAGGATGCTACGCCTGAAGGCGTTGCAAAGACATTCATCGATAAGTTGGCTAAGCGACGTGAGGAATCAGGATGGGAGTCACGCCTCCTCGACAAGCCGGGAACCAATCGCCATACCGTTCATGCTGCTGAGGAGAAAGAAGCCGCCATTGTCATGGAGCAGTGTCAATTGATGGATGCTGGCTTCTCGTGGTGGAAGCGTGGCAAGCGAATGGCTGTCGCTCCCAAGCTTGTTCATGACCGTATTTGGGCTCAAGAAACGCCAAACAAACGCGGCGATCGATGGCCACCTGGTACCTTCCACCCACTGCAAGTGCTCCATGTTGGTCTACCTGCATTTGTTTCCAAAAGCGGTAACTGGCGTGCTCGACAGGAATCAATTCCCTTGCTCTACTCGCAACTTTCCGAGAACATCACACACATCGAACACGATGTCTTGATGCGGCTTCTCAATGATGAAGCACTCGAACCAGACGTCGTGTTTGGACAACAAGAACCGCCCCAAGGCGCTTTCCTTTTGCGATGCATGCATCAAACAGGCTCGCTCATCATCAACGCATGGTGTGGGACACGAATCACGCTGATGCTCGACAAGGCTGAACGGCGCTTGTTATCGATTCGTTTGGGTTTGGAGGAAGAGGAATGAAGGCGTACAGTGTCTTGTTCCTTGTTGCTCTCCTTCCGCTCGCATCTGCGGCGACGAGCATTCACATCGAGTGGGAAGTTGAGCAACCCGTCGATAACGACCGTCGCTACGTCGAGCATTTTCCCAGTTCATCGGTTGAATGCACGAACTGTGTGGAGACAACCGATGATGACATCGTCGTGCAATGGTGGCGATACAGCGACCAAACCGGCTCTTCATGGCCTGATGATGATGCGAACCTCCGTGCTGGACTGATGGGTGTTGAGTTGAATCAAAGTCGCTCCATCATCAATGGAAACGGTGAGGAAGAACGTCAACATCTCGTCGACGTTCAAGGCACGCTGTCCATTCGCTCCGAACTTGAAAACCAATACTTTCTGGCCGCCAATTTGACGGTTGAACCACTGGTTGACCTTCGCAACGATGTCATCATGCAATTCTTGTTTGTCGAAGAGCACAGCACCGACCAGCACGGCCGTGAGCTGTCCTGTCTTGTTCGTGATTTGACTTCAGAAGTTGGTTTCTTCCGAACCGCTGGGAATATCTCAGAAGTGGATGTCATGGTTTCGTATGAGCATCTCTTTGCTGCAGGTGTTGATCTTGCCGATGAACGCTATGGGTGGAAGGTCCTCATCGTCGTCATGGGTGCAGAATCGGATTCCGTAGACTCGCCTGGTGTCATCGCACTCTACGAAACATCGGTACCAACATCGAGCGAACAACTCGACTTCATCGATTACCTACCGCCTATCGTGTTCATCGCAGTCGCCCTGGTCATCGTGTTCTCTGTCGTTCGTGGTTCCTTCAACCAGGAACATGGCTTACCTGAAATCCGAGCACGGTGGAAAGATGGAAACGATCCAGCCATCACCATCGAGATCGACGCCAAGCGTCGTGATGTTGCCATCCAAGGATGTGAAGCCTCTGAACCGTGGTCAATGCGAGGTGGTGTTAAACGAAGCACCATCGAATCGGGTTCGTCTACAAACTTCGATGTTCGATTCAAGAAATGGCATGACCATGGCTTGGTTTTGAAGTTGAAGATGGAGGTTGACACCCTTGGTGGATGGACTCAAAACATCCGCTTACCACTTCGCAGCAAAGCCGAACGAAGCGTTGAAGATGAGCAAGACTGACGTTGGTTCATGGACCTTGATGCAACCGACCGTGACCTCCTAGCAGCATTGCTTGAAGATGCGCGTATCAGCCAACGCGGTCTTGCAAAACGTGTTGGTGTTGCTCAAGGGACCATCACCAATCGATTGCGGCGCCTCGAAGAGATGGGTGTCATCAAAGGCTACACCGT
Source organism: uncultured Rhodobiaceae bacterium (assembly GCA_937911445.1). Taxonomy (GTDB): domain Archaea; phylum Thermoplasmatota; class Poseidoniia; order Poseidoniales; family Poseidoniaceae; genus MGIIa-L2. The sequence continues at coordinate 8,735 of CALDQY010000090.1, forward strand.
TCTTCTCGATGCGGAAAGCATCGGTTGGACCATGACCGTTATCACAGGGCTGCGTATTCAGAAAGGATCGATGATCGATCTTCAGCAGCAAATCGCTGCAGATCCTCGAGTCTTTGCAGTGTATGATGTAACAGGCGATTACGATTCGATGGTACTCGCACGCGTTCGTGGTCGAAGAGACCTCGACGATTTGACCAAGACGGTTTTCACTCTGAAAGGTGTTCAGCGCTCCTTTACGCAAGTGGTCTTGAACACGGTCAAAGAGGACGGTCGTGTCATTCCACCCAACGAATGATGTCATTCCTCGTCTTGACGAATGATGGCTTCCATGTCCATGTGAGGGACGAGAGCCCCTGCTAATCCACCTAAACTTTCGACAACTCGTGTCTCAGGTTTCAGCGTCTTCATCAGATTCTTTCGAAGATCCTCATCGATCATCACATCAAACGATTCGAGGCGACGGCGAAGGTTGGATTGCAGCTTCCCTCCAGTCCGATCCCAATCCATCAGAAGTGTCATAGTCGAGCGTCTATCATTCGTCCGCGTCCCATATGTTTCGTAAAGATACGCAGCCAAACGGTCCATTCCCCATCCGCGATTAACTACTTCGATGGGGCCTACAAAACCGAGTCGGAGCAAGGCCGCTTTGTCTCTCGGACCTTCGACAATGATGGCAAATCCTTCCTCGCGATTGCGGTATCTCGCCTCACCCAAGGCTTTTCCAGCAGACTGGAATCGCTCGATGGTGTTGGTAGGGTCCATTGTTGCACCTAAATTGTGCACAGTGGAATCTCACTTGAAGATGTGTGAAATTGCGAAATAACATACATTCATATGATAGAAAAATGAGGAGAAGAATTTCACTCTGGTGCCCGCTTTACGCCAACGCTTAAAGTGGGCCCTCTCGCCCCTCTAAACAGGGTGCAACCATGCCAGCGGAAGATACCGTTTTCTACGTCCTCTACGACAAATACATGTTCTGGTCGATTCTTGTAGCGATTTTCACATTTGGATGGCTCTTTACCGCCATGCTGCGCTACCGTGATGGTGTTGAACCGGACACCACAAAACTCGATCACATTGAGGTTGGTGCCTTCCCTGTAGATCGGCACAATACCAAACTGGAAGCTATGTTCTACATCCTTCCAACCATCCTTGTGGTTTGGCTGACCATCCTTGCCCTCGGCTCCAACACAGCCGTCTGGAATCCTGACACCGAGGACTCCTTCGAAATCAACATCAACGCCTACCAATGGTACTTCGAATTCGACTATGCTGAGCAACTCACATGGGAAGATTCCGACACCGGAATCGATGTCCAGTGGGACCAAGGCGTCATGCAAGTTGACGCCTCAGGCAACGCAGATGCAGCTAGCATCGAAGTCAAACTCGACAATCAAAAGACCGACTATGAGATCAACAACGGCTCAAGCCTCATGGCCATTCCAGCGACTTACGACCTCGGTCGACACACCTACGTCAAGGTCTTCGATGCAGAAGGCGCATTAATCCACACATGGGAACACATCCCTCGTGGCCACACCTTCATCACCCCATCTGAGCCAATGATCGTTCCTTGCGACCAACTCGTTGATGCGACCATGAAGTCCAAGGGTATCGAGGGCGATGAGCGCAACGTTGGTGTTCAGCACGCTTTCTGGGTCCCAGAATGGGGTATGAAGGAAGACTTCGTTCCAGGACTCGAGTCAGGTACAACACTCTACTTCATGCCTGACGATGCAGGTACGTTCCCCATCCGCTGTGCTGAGTACTGCGGTATGCAGCACTCCGTCATGACCGGTCAGGTCATGGTCGTCGCCCCAGAGGGTACAACCTGTGACTACGACTCCGGCGTCAAGAAGTCCAACAAAGATTCGTCTGGTGACGATTATGGAGGTGAAATGTGATGCGACGACGCATTGTCGGCATCCTTTCACTGCTCCTCGTTGCATTGATGATCGTTCCCCAATTTAGCGCCCTTCCTGGTGGAATTGGTGCTGCTGGAAACGCTGGTTGCTCCTGCCACGCTGGTGGCGATGATGGTTCAACCACCATCCTCGTTGAAGGCCTTCCTGAGACCTTCAACGCAAGCGAGACCTACGTGTTCACGATCACCCTCGTCAACGACGAGATGATTCTGTATGGAAACACCGAACCAGGCCAAGAGGGCGATCCTGCAAAGGGTTGGAGCGGTGTCCAAGGTGGATTCCGAATCGTTCTCGAAGGCGGTGGAAGCGTTACGACCATCGACCCATCCTACAGCAAAGTTGTTGATGGTGGATTAACCCACACCGATGACGGAAACAAATTCCGTTCATGGGACTTTGAATTCCAAGCACCTGTCAGCGATGCTGCAACCGTTGAGATGACCATCATCGGTAACGCCGTTAGTGGTGGTGCAATCAGCGGTGGTGCAACCGGCGCTGGTGACGGTACGGCCAACGATTACTGGAACGTTCAGACCGTTGTTGTCCCAGGATTAAACGCTGAAGCCAAGGGACCTACTGCCCCTCCATTGGTCATTCTTTTGACCGCTGTTGGCCTGTCCATTTCCATTATCCTCCTTGGAACCATGTGGGTCTTCTACCGACGCAGTCCTGAAACCTTCACCGTTGGAAGTTTCTGGAGCTACCTCAAGCCCTGGTTGACCACAACCGATCACAAGGAAGTTGGTATCTTGTACTTCTTGTTCGGATTCTTCTTCTTCCTCGTTGGTGGCGTACTTGCACTCTTGTTCCGTATTCAACTTGCAATGCCTGAGAACGATTTC
>CALDQY010000091.1 GCA_937911445.1 uncultured Rhodobiaceae bacterium
ACGGACGGTCTGCAAGTTCAGTGTAGCCTTTGTGGAAGACTTTCTTTGCATACTCAAAGAACTTCTGATAACCTTCAGCATCGGATTGACTTCGTTCTGCAATTTGTTTGACCATCGTAGCCTCATCACGAACGTAATCGAATCGGTCACCATCGCTCCAAATCAATCGATACATCGGTTGAACTTCCATGAGTTTGATGTAATCCTCGAGTTTTCGATCCGTAAGATCAAACAAATCGGTGAGAACGTGTGGAGCTGTTATCACGGTAGGTCCAGCATCGAAGGTGAAACCATCGTCATGATAGACGTAGGCTCGCCCTCCAGGCAAATCCCTTGCTTCGTAAAGCACGGTCTGAATGCCTGCGCTTTGTAGACGGATGGCGGCCCCAAGCCCACCAAATCCGCTACCAATCACGGCTGCCTTCTTGTCGGATTTCCTAGAATCAGCCATACCATTCCGTTGATGTCATACCTTGTTATTGTTCGCTTTTTTCTGTGAGAAATATCGATTTGAAAAACAACTGGTTATAAGCAATCAAACACCATTTCATCGTGGTGGAGGTCATGGTTCAATCAATTAACATCGACAACCCTGAACTCATCCTCGCCACCAGTGGAGAAAGTTTCCACTGGGCCCGTCGATTCCTTGGCAACAAAATGGGCCATGACGCAGCCCGATTGTATTCATTCTGTCGTGTCCTTGATGACATGGCCGATGGCGATATTGAGAACGGACCCGAACATCTTGTTCAGATCCAAGCGAAACTCAAACAGGGTAAGTGGGACAATCATCCCCTTCTCAAACAGTTTTCTGACATGGTTGATGAGTATGGACTCTCGACCAATGTCGTTTCTTCGCTCGTTGAAGGACTTCTCGACGATCAGGCCGATGAGGTATTGATTGCAGATGAAGCAGAATTGATTCAGTATGCCTACAAGGTTGCAGGAACTGTTGGATTGCTCATGTGCGACGTCCTCAATACCGATGAACCTCGGGCAAAACCACACGCTGTTGATCTTGGAATCGGCATGCAATTGACCAACATTGCTCGTGATGTATTGGAGGATGCCAAGATGGGTCGA
>CALDQY010000092.1 GCA_937911445.1 uncultured Rhodobiaceae bacterium
AGTTGGTAGCGCGTCGGACTCATAGGGCAGCCTTCAAGGCGATCGTATGACGTGCAAAGCCCCTTGTGGTGTCTGAGACATCCGAAGGTCGCGGGTTCGAGCCCCGCTCCCGGCACCACCATCGCATTGTTGAAGGGCTAGAGCCCACTCCAAGCACCATGGCACAAGCCCCTGATGTTGGTAGCCACGTCCGGCTCAAACTCACAACGCATGATGGTGACACCATGATTGAGGGCGTTGTATTACCACCTGCCGTTGCTGAACATATGACTGTCAAACTCGCCAATGGCTACAACATTAGCCATCCTCTATCGTCCATCGAAATCCTATCCGCCGAACAACTAGCCTCTAGTGAATTCATTGAATCCGAAGCACCATCGATGAACCCAGATTTGCCTACGGTTCGTATCGTTCACACTGGTGGAACCATTGCTTCGAAGGTCGACTACGCAACAGGTGCTGTAACAGCTCAGTTCGAACCATCGGAATTGGTTGAACATGTTCCAGAACTTCTGAACATCGCTAACCTCGATGTGCACAAAATCGGAAATATGTTCAGCGAAGATATCCGTCCGAATCATTGGAATCAAATCATTGATGCATCTGAGCGAGCGTTTGCTGATGGTTGTGTGGGTGTCGTTGTCACCCACGGAACAGATACACTCCATATCACAGCTTCAGCAGTCGCCTTCGCTTGGTGTGGAAAGGGCGGTAATCCACCAGGGCGCATTGCCTTCGTTGGATCGCAACGCTCCAGCGACAGGGCTTCCTCGGATGCTGCACAAAACCTGATCTCTGCTGTCAAATGGGCTGCAGAAGGGCCACAACCAACAGGTGAGCTCAGCGACGCAGTCGTTGTCTCTATGCACACAACGAGCGACGATGGGACTTGCTCAATCCATGCAGCAACCGGCGTTCGCAAACTTCACTCAAGCCGGCGCGATGCTTTTCGCCCCGTCAATACCATGCCTCTTGCAACAGTCCATATCGACAACTCAGAAGTCAACCTCAATCTAGGACATCACTATGAGGAAGCGCGAACACTCATCCAAGCAAGACCATCTGCGTCCGAAGCATTCCGTTTTGATGAGAACATTGTCATTAGACAAATGATTGCAGGCCCATGGCTGACAACACAAGAGATTCATGATGCAGTTAGCTCAAACGTCGATGCGCTTGTCATCCATGGAACTGGACTTGGGCATCTACCCATTGAAAACTCAAACAACGATGCTCCTCAAAACATCGAACTCCACAATGCTCTTGCTCAGTTGAAGATCCCAGCATTGGTTGTCAACCAATGCATCCACGGACCAGTCAACATGAACGTCTATTCAAAAGGACGGATTCAACAGGACATTGGTCTTCTCGGGCATGGCTTGACATCATCGCCTGAAGCCGCTGTTGTTAAGCTCCATTTTGCACTTTCTAACGACATGGATGTTGCTTCAACAATGGCTGAGAATTTGTTCGGAGAACAGCAACAAACCATCCTCAACTAAGCGATTCGATGAAGAACCTTATCGGTTCTGAGCGGTGTATGGCAAGTCCAGTTGGCGACCCAATATCCGAACTCAAGTCGCGTCGTGAACGTGCTCGAGCAGGCGGTGGACGAAAGGCACTGGAAGCCATTCGTGCCACAGGACGGGGTACTGCACGAGACCGGATTGATTTGCTCCTTGACCCGGATTCCTTTGTCGAAGTGGATACGTTCGTTACCCATCGAACGCAAGACCACAATATGTTCCTTCACCAAACGCTTGGTGACGGTGTCGTCACAGGCCATGGGACCATAGAAGGCCGTCGAGTCTACTGTTTTGCTCAAGACTTCAGCGTACACGGCGGTTCAATGGGTGAAATGCATGCGAAGAAAATTGCCAAACTTGTCGAAATGGCGGAACGCTCCAAGACACCCCTTGTTTGTGTTTGGGATGGTGGAGGACAACGAGCCCACGACGGTATTGACGCATTGGCAGGTACGGGCGAATTGCTCGATCGTTTGGTGCAGTGCAGTGGACGCGTGCCTGTGATCAGCCTCGTCCTGGGACCGGTTGTTGGCGTATCTGCCCTAGCTGCAAGTCTCTCCGATTTCACCATCTTGGGAGAAGAACACGGACAACTGTTCCTCTCATCTCCATTGGAGACTCCCGAGGTTCAACGCGGTGAAGTCGATGCTGCTGGCCTCGGTGGAGCGAATCTCCACGCATCTCGATCGGGTATTGCATGCTTGGTTGCAGATGATGAGGATGATGCATTCTTTTTGGTTCAGGAAATTCTCTCGTATCTACCCGATCACAACGATGCTGAACCACCACACGTTCCTACGGAAGATCCAATTCATCGTAGTAACGACGAACTTGAAACGCTCGTCCCAGACAATCCAAACCGACCGTACAACATGGTGTCTGTTGTTGAGGAAGTTGTTGACGATGGGGAATTCCTCGAGTTGTTCCCAAATTATGCTGAAAACATCATTATTGGATTTGCCCGACTTGACGGTCGTAGCATCGGCGTGGTAGGAAACCAACCAAACGTCCTCGCTGGCTGTTTGGACATCGACGCCTCGATTAAGGCTGCACGATTTATCCGACTCTGCGATGCCTTCAACATCCCACTCGTTACATTCGAGGATGTTCCTGGTTTCCTTCCAGGCGTTGTTCAGGAATGGGGAGGCATCATTCGACACGGTGCAAAACTCCTGTTTGCGTATGCAGAAGCAACTGTTCCGAAACTCACACTAGTTACCCGAAAAGCATACGGCGGCGCCTACCTTGCCATGTCGTGCAAGCACTTGCAAAGCGATTACAACGTTGCATGGCCAACAGCTGAACTCGCCGTTATGGGAGCAGAGGGAGCGGTGAACATCATTCACCGACGGGAAATAAGTGCTGTCGAAGACGACCAGAAGGAGGAAGTCCGACAGCGACTCGTTGAAGAGTACAAAGCGAAGTTTGGTGACCCATATGTCGCTGCTCGAAACGGTTGGCTTGACGATGTCATCGAACCGACAGAAAGCAGGTTGCGCCTCTGTCGAGCATTAGCCATTTTGCGTTCAAAACGGGAATGGAGTCCGCCAAAGAAACATGGTAACATTCCGCTATGATTCTTTGATTTTCGCCTCTACACGAGCCAATAATCCTCCAGAGGTTGCTTCAGGAACGGGTTCCTGAGGAGGTCTTCTGAATTGAAGCAAGAGCCAACCAACGATTGCTACAAGCGGAACAATGATCACGGCTGCGACGAAGGTTCCACCGGAATTTGCCTCAGAGTCGTCACCATCATTTGTATTCGCAGGGGTTGTACCTTCGATTATCATTGAATTCAATCGAACCACAACATCTGGGAATTCGCTATCACGGGCAATGATGTCGATATTGATTATCGAACCGGGTTCATACTCAATGAAGTTGGTTTCTGAGCAAGACCCCATTTCGCTACAAGCACGGGATCCGTTCGATTGGACTCCATTGATTCGGATTTCAACATCCATAGCATCTCCATCAGCATCGAACCAATCCCATGCGACGAGCAGAGTGGAAGCATCAGAAAACACTGCAGACGCATTGCTAAGCGTTGGTTGGTCAGGAATTGGCTCAACGGTTACATTGAGCAATTTGGAATACGTCGTTGTACCATCGGATACATTCAACCACCACATTTGGTCCTCACCCCACGTGTTAAGCAGCGCAGAGAGTAGAAGTTCCTGTCCAGATACGGCGGCTACAACAATGGATTCACCGCTCGGTTCAACCGTCCATGTCAACACATCGCCATCAACATCCGATGCGAATTCGGAGAGGTCGATGAGTAAGGTTTCTTCTTCCTGCATCGAAACAGACCATGCAGTCTCATCAACAACAAAGTCGTCGTCCACTGCCTCAATACGAAGCGGAACGTCTGCGATAATCGGAGCATTGAATCCATCTGAAATAGAAAGTTGGAGAACTTCTGCACCATTTGCATCAGGAAGCGGTGTGAATTCGATGATGGGTGAATCGCTGGATACACTCCACAAAACTGCATCTCCGGTTCCCTGAGGCGCTCCGTTAATGAGCACCGTCAACGGTTGTTGTTCTGGATCGAAGAAGTAATCCTCGTAATTGATGTACAAGGAATTTCCATCCTCAACCAACGTTTGTTGGTCAATGGTCGAAAGCTGTACAATCTGGTCATTGATTGGGAGGATGCTTGCATTAATCGTCACGTTTGCTTGGTCGAGAACGTCTCCATCTGCTTCCAAGACGAGACCGATTTTCGTAGCACCTTCCCATTCCTCGTCGACAGAATGAAACAGCGTGAGGGAAGTACCTTCTGGATTGACGACAGCCGAAAAGTGCGACTCGTTTTCGAGAAGTGTTAGACCCATGATGCGTATAATCTGTCCATCTGGATCGTTGGCAATGTCCGACACATTGAGGACGACAGAGCCACGTTGCGGGACCAGAAGTTCAGGCAACGGATCTTCCAATTCGATTGGGTCGTTTGTCCGAGTAAAATCGAAACTTGCAAATCCTGTTCCACCCTCAACGGCAACAACCAATCTCAGCTCATG
>CALDQY010000093.1 GCA_937911445.1 uncultured Rhodobiaceae bacterium
CTGTTTCCATGGATCTTCTTCTCGATTCTTGGTGCAGGTATCAACATACATGCTCCAACAATCCGGAGAGTTGGTCTAGTGATCGTATCAGGATTGCTTCTATGTACATTGTTTCTCTACGAATCAATGCAAACAGGCATTCCATTCGCTCAACCTCGAGGAGAGGCCATACTGACTTTCTTCCCAGCCAACACTCCGTTTCTTATTGGAGCATGTACTGGTGTTCTGATTATATGGCTACTCCTCGAGAACCGCCGACCATTAGGTGGTCTACATCATTTGGGACAGCTTTCTCTCACGTTGTACATTGCACACTTTATCCCAATTTACCTGGGATCAAATGTTGTACTTACGTGGTCTTCGGCTGTACCAGTTGTGATTGTGTTCACACTGGTATGGTGGCCTATGAGCGTGTTCTGGAGAACACGGTTTCCGACATACTCACTCGAGTATGCGTTACGACAGATGTATCGCCATGAAGAGGAGAGGGCGCCGTAAGGCGCCCTCCCCAGTCATGACATGCTGTAATCTATCTCTCTACTCAAGCGGTAGCTTCGGCAGCCTTCTTGGCTCCCATCCATGCTACGACACCGAATCCGATCTTGTTGATCATGTCAGCGATGTTGTAAGCGATACCCATCCAGAGCTCGCCTTCTGCACCGAGGTCAATGATGTCGGCCTTCGGGCTGAAGAGGTAACCGAGTGGGTAGATGATCCATCCAACAACGATGAACCATCGGAGAGCGTTTGCGCTCCACATGAGTTCTGCTGGAATCTTGTCGTTGTCGACACCCTTGCCGCTGGACCATGGGGTACCAGTTGCAACGATGATCATTGCCCAACCAACGCCACCAAGGACGAGTCCGAGGATACCACCAGTCTGACTACCGCCCATGAGGAGGCCGGCTTCACCGAGGTAACCGAATGAAATCATGATGAGAGCACCAGTGAAACAGACTCCAGTGAAGCCCATTCCGAGGAACTTAGCATCGGTGATTGCATCCTTACCAACAAGGCTTGGGAATTTGAGTGCCATGAGTGGAACAGTGATGATCCAATCCATGTATCGGTACTCAATAGAGACTACTTGGTGGTCGACGTATACACCTCGCATGTAGTAGTAGTGGAACGCTGCGATACCGACGATCAATGCGGAGATTGTCATGGTTGTGCGGTGTTCCTTACCGACGTTACCGCGCTCGCTCATGAAGAAGACGAACGCTGCACCCATCGAAATGTATCCGACGAAGAACAGGAAGAAGGTGACGAGTTGTAGCCCGTCATTGCTTCCGTCGTTCAACCAACACTCGTCGAGGTTGGTGATGACGCCTGCTGCATCTTCGATACAAGCGGTTGCAGGGTTGGTTGTTTCAGCAGCTGCTGGAAGAGCGACTGCTGCAAGTGCAAACAGCATAACAGCGAGTACAGCGCTGTTTCGGCGGTTCAACTTCAGGCTTCGTAGTTTTGATGATTTTTCATTCTGAATGTTCATCAAACTGTAAGGAATTCTTCGCGAATATATAC
>CALDQY010000094.1 GCA_937911445.1 uncultured Rhodobiaceae bacterium
CGATGTTGAGATTGCTTCGGGTGCTGGGGGGTCCGGTTCTTTGACAATGAAAGATCACGCTGGTGCCTCCCCACTCACTCGCGCATGGGGTTCTGGAGCGACTGAGAAAGGAGCGATTGGGACCATTCCTTCGAATTCTGGTGATTATTCATTGACGGTCACCGTTCGCGGGCCGTCTTCGTTTATCCATCTCAAAGTTGCTGGAGCACTCGTGTTCCAATGGACGCTATGAGGTGACATCGATGCCCACGCTCATCATGATGCATGGGATGACCGGAACGGCAGAGATGATGCGTCCGTTTGCTGAGAAAATTCTTCCCGAGGGATGGACGTTGCTTGTGCCTGATGCACGTTTTGACCACCCTCGACGTGGCAAAACTTGGTGGCGATATGAGGATGAAGACCCTGATGTAACTCGTCGATTGCAACTCTCTCGTCGTGAATTGATGGATGTTGATTCTTCACTCTCGCAACTCGAGAAACTCATCGCTGAAGAAGCGCCCATGGGCCCTCTCGTTGTAGGTGGATTCTCCCAAGGAGGGGCGATGGCTCAAGAGATGCTCCAACTCCCCCTTGCCGATCGAATTGTTGGTATTGTTGCCTTGGGAACACGTTTGGTTCGACCGATGGAATTGAGGCTGCGTCTTGAAGAACTCGACAAGAAAAGGATGTTCTGGATGCATGGCGTGCGAGATGTACGTGTCCCAATTGAAGATGGGTGGGCTGTTGCTCATATTTTCGAAGCAGCTGGTTGGAGTATTGAATTGGTTGAACATCAAAAGGGGCATATGATTCCAACTGAGCATCATGATGTGCTCAAGGACTGGTTGGAAAACTTCGTCAATTGATTGGATATTTGCTGAGTTCATCGAACCCACCAATGAAAATCCGATCTTCTCCACGAAGGTCAAAGATGACTGGAACCGTGCGATGCATTGTTGCTTCAACGACTTCGTCACGGAGATTGCGAGGATGCTGATCAAATGAGACTTCAACAAACGGTTGTTCTTTTTGTGTCAGCAGTCGTTTTGCAGCCGTGCAATATCCACAAAATCGTCCTGTAAAGACAAGGAAGTTTCCTTTGTGTTGATCGAGGAGTTCCGTGAACATGTCTCGTCTTCACTGGCTGACGTATTTCAAGGCATGGTAACTGAGATGAAACCAACTGTTGAAATAGAATATTGCATTGGTTCTACCATGGATTCCTATGTCTTGGTTCTTGCAGCATCATCCGGTAAGAACCTCGCCCTCGCTCAACGATTTTCTGAATCCTTTGAGAAAAAAGGGGTGACTGCGAAAATCGTGGACTTGACAACGCTTCATTGGCCCGTATACACGCCAGAATTGGATGGTGACCGTGACAAATCTCCTGATACGTCTGAACTGTCATCTCTTATACTCAACTCAACTGCTTTGGTTGTTTGTGCTCCTGAGTACAACGGTGTTATGCCTCCTGCACTCAACAACACGATTGCATGGCTCTCAGTCGAGTCGGATGATTTTCGAAAATTGTTCAACAATCGATCTGTTTTACTCGCAACACACAGTGGTGGTGGTGGAGCGCATTGTCTAATGGCTATGCGCCACCAATTCTCGTTCCTAGGTAGCAACGTCATTGGTCGTTCCATGACGCTCAACAAATCGAAACCGTTCTCTCAAGAGACCATGGACGATCTGATTCAACGCGTTTTGCAATGACCTGTTGACTCATTTGCGAATCGCCGGTTGGCCAACGGTTATGAACAAGAGGTGACACGGTAAGTCATTGGCTCGTGTGGTGTAGCCAGGTCCATCATCGCGGGTTTTCATCCCGCTGACCCGGGTTCGAATCCCGGCACGAGCACCTGGATAACTTTTACAATCAATTTGTAACGTTACATATAGATAGGACTTGTATGAACCTATCATAACGGGTATCTCTATGTTATCGCAGATGCAATTCAACATTCAGTACGAAGACGCACTTGACCTACCTTCTGGAGAACTCGTGAATGTCTTCGAGAAGCTCTCTTTCATTCGCATCATTGAGGTGCTTGAACAATCACCCGTCATGTTGTTTAGTGCGACATTGATGAAGCACAAATCCATCGATGACGTCAACGCCATTCCTGCTATGGAATTGAAAGAAGTCCTCTCATCGAATGGTAGAGACGTTCTGTTTTCGACCCGCATGAGCGGTCCAATCGCTCGTCTAATCATCAGTCAAAATGATGCATGGCCAATTGCTCCAATTTTGATTGAGTCGAAACAACTGGTGCTCTCGATGCAAGGTACTCCACAAGGCTTATCCACGTTTTTGAATCAGGTCAAGCAACTGATTGGTCCACGTTTCAGCCTCACAGTCAACAAATCATATCAGGGCGAGTGGTTAACGGCTCCAAACATGTCGCCTCGTCGAAAACAAGTGTTGGAGACGGCGATTCACATGGGATACTACAATCATCCTCGTCAATGCAAGCAACAAGATATTGCCATTCAAATGAACCGAAAACAAGGAACAATCGCTGAACATCTCCTTCTTGCAGAAGGCAACATCCTCAAGGCATGGTACGAGCAATCTCGTACCTCAGAGTAATTGACGAACAACACCAAGTCCTGCGAATAGGAAGATGGCTCCTGCTAAACTTCGGATCATGATTTTTCCATGTCGTTCATGTCGCAGTGTATCCATCAGTTTGTGTCCAATCATGGTCCAGAGGATCATTGCAAGTAATCCCGCAGTTGTTGTGATTGTGGTAATGAGGAGGATACCCTTCATCCCTCCGCCGAATCCTTGCAAAAATTCGATCATGATAACAGAGACAAAGACCCATTCCTTACCGTTGATGAATTGCAACATGATACCATGTCGAAAGTCAAATCGCTGGATGTCTCGATCGACCGACAACTGGTCTATTGGAATACGGAGAATCACTACGCCCAGTAGCACAAAGAACAGCAGGCCAAACCACTCAAGGAACGTAAAGAGCATGGAATCCTTGTCGATGCGCTCAACGGTCGTTCCGATAATGAGATGGACCAAGATGAACCCAATGACCATTCCAATCAACAAGGAGACATTGCTACGTGCTCCATGAACTGCAGAGTGTGAAATAGCAGTGATGTTGTTTGGTCCAGGAGTGAAAATTCCAACTGCGAGGATGGTCAGGAGTCCAAAAATCGCCTCGGTTTCAATGGCCAATATACCACCCTCTAGACTGCATCGCCTGTTGTTGATGCTCTTCTATTGAGCCACCAAAGAAAGGTCGCAAGTGCTGCGAGAAGAACGACTGCCATGATGATTTCATGATCCAGCAACCACTGCACTGCATCCATGGCAGCATCACCGTACAGGTAAATCAGCAACGCTTCCAATCCAAATCGTAGCCCTCTTCCAAAGATACCTGCCAAAATGAACGGTTGCAACTTCATATCGCTTGCACCTGCAATCCATCCAAACACTTTGTAGGGGAGTGGGGAGACTGCAGCGATAAACATGCCAAGCGTGCCGTATCGTTCAAACAGTGCCTCGAGTCGAACTCGGTGGTGAGGTTTGCCGAAACGGTCCAAGAGTTTCGTACCGTAGCGCTTCCCTATGGTGTGCCCTATGACAGCGCCCATAACCGAGGATACTGTGACGACGGTCCATAACCACAGAAGGACGCTGGGACTATCTCGGTCCTCATAGGCCATGGGAAGGAACATCACATCGGGTGGTATGGGTTGGATGATTGCCTCAGTAAACGAAAGTAAGGCAAGTGCGAAAGGCCCAAACTGATTGAAGAAGTCAAGAATGAATTCTTCTCCAATCATGCACCAAGGTGCTGATACGGATTCTTGAGGCTATGGGTTATCGACGTCTTCTTTACGGGTATTCGACACCCTTTGCCCATGGCCGTCCTCGATACCAGCGCTCTGCTCAATTGGCCGATAGAGCGCTGTCGTGGACAACTTGTCTCGATTTTGCAACAACAAGAATTGTCTCGAGTCGATCAGCAGCGATGGATGTTGATCGATTCAGTCGACATGGATTGGCGAACAGCAAGTGAAAGCGATCGCCAATCAATACTCGATGTAGCTGCGAAGACGGGTGATTTACCGCGCTTATCCGATGTGGACATTGACCTGCTCGCTCTTGCTCTCGCCAATCAAACCAATCTTGTAACCGATGATTATCGCATGAAAAACGTAGCAAGAGAAGTTGGTATCGCCGTTCAAGGGGTCATGACGACTGGTGGAAAGAAGCAATGGAAGTGGGTGCTACGATGCATAGGATGTCGACAAACTGAAGAGGTTTCTTCTGAAGCTCAACGTTCGAAGCATGATGATGTGAAAGCATGCGATCGATGCGGTGCTCCGATGAAACTCAAGCGAGCATAATCACTCTTCATCGCTGAGGGATTCGAGTGCAGCGACTTTCTTTTCAAGTTCATCAACGGCCATCCCCGTGGGGTCAATCCCAACGGCTTTTGCACGGTCCATGAGAACTTGATCCGGGGTCTTACCTCCTGCTTCAAGATCGGTGATTGTCGCTACCGTCGTTGCTTCTGTTAGCCCCTTATGGAATTCACCTTTGGAACGACCAAGGGCATTCGCCATCTTCGGGAGTCGTTCCGCTCCAAAGAGAATGAAAAAGATACCGAGAAGAATAATGATTTCAAGCGGTCCAGGACTAAACGCCATACTGTTCCCCGAGTAGCCCTAGAGGTTGAGGCTTTCAAGACTTGCCATCATGCAACGTGCATTCTTGTGATTCAGCCACCGGATACCGGAGGAAGAAGCGCCACTTCGTCTCCTCGTTGACAATGAACGTCGACAGGACATCGCTCCCCATTCAAGGCTACAGCCAAACCTTGACCAAGCCAGTGGCCCATGTCAAGTTCAACGATTATTTCCTCGATACTGAGATTCTCTCGCCATTCGACTTTTGTTGTGCGAGACCCAATCGCTTCTGCAATGGGCCCGAACGCAAGCACGCGCACGTATCCTGCTGACATGGACCTAGGTTGATGCGGCAGTTTATCAATACGTAGCCGCATGGTATCTCATGGCGTTCGCACTACGTGCTGAAGGACTTTGGAAATTGTACGAGTCCGGCGAGTCGGTGATTCAGGCGGTTCAGGATGTGTCTATTTCGATTAAACAAGGTTCGATGATTGCCATAATGGGTCCATCAGGATGTGGAAAAACCACGCTACTTAACGTCCTTTCTGGAATTGATGAACCCAATTCAGGAACCGTGATGATCAACGGAGAGAATCTGTACGGGTCGAGCGATGACGAACGCACACAGGTACGTGGAAAGCACATGGGATTCATTTTCCAAGAATTCAATCTTCTCCCG
>CALDQY010000095.1 GCA_937911445.1 uncultured Rhodobiaceae bacterium
AGTGTCATCGTCATTGAACTCAAAGCCGTTAGCAATCCAATCGTCAACCTTCAGCATAGCGGCGATCGATGAAACAAACAAATCAACACCAGCGCTAACGATGGCCACGTAGACCCCAGCATCCTGCAAAGCTTGCACTGTTTCTCGAGCGCCCTTCATCAGGGATACGCCCGAATACATTCGAAACAGTTCATCTTTGTGAATCGGATCTTGTATCGCTTTCCACATTGCTATGTCAGAACGCATGAACTCAACATCGGTGAGTTCACCAGCAATGAACCGTGAGAGATTCTTACTGTTGTCCGTTCCAAAGCCATCATGCAGCGTCTTCCATGAACTCACCGAGTCCACAAGAACACCATCACAATCAAAGACAACGCACTTGCAAGCAGTAGACATAGGCATCGCTAGCATCTCCTGCTTAACAGCATTCGCTTCGCACCAGAAGAGTGGGCCGGTGGCAGCAAGGCCACCGGCCCATCAACTGTTCTCAGTCGTTCCTGAACTTCAGACGATCTTGTTGAACTCAAGGCCTTGGTACGTCTTGATGACGGATCCATCACCTGGTCCTGGCTGGTACGTGATACGGATAGTAGCATCCGTAAGCGACTGACCATCAGGGGCGTGAGTTCGTACGAAGATTTGGTCACCGATTCCGAAGGTAGATTCCTTGAAACTACCTTGGTTCTCGACCTTGTCAACGAATGTCACAAACGCATCGCTGTTCGATGGATCGAATCCATAGACGTTGCTTGTGTTTGAGAGCAATGTTGCGTACGATGTTCGAACACCATCTGAGTTGGTGTACAGGACTGTTACAGTAACAGCCGCTGTAGCCAATTCAGCTTCGGTTTGATCAACTGTGATTGCCCAGTATCCATCTGCGGTACCAAGTTCCTTGTTCTCGATGTCGAACGTGACTCGAGGAACACCCAACTTACCAGTCTCTGCAAGGGAAGAAGCCCAGACATAGATAACACCGGAAAGGACGACAGTGATAGCGACCATGAGAATGGTAGCGATAACTGGGCTGACAGCCATTTCGTCCTCGACGATGCGTCGGGAGTCTTCCTCTTCTTCGTCTTCTTCTTCACGGCGGCTTGCCATTGCAAGAGCAGTGACGAAGAAGCCAGCAAGGGCTACGACGACGATGCTTGGTGCGAACGATGGAACGGATCCAACTCCACCACCGAGTTGTACAACGGATGGCAGCTTGTCACCACTGCTGAGGAAGTCCTCAGATGGCTTGTTCGCATGGTTACAGGTGGTTGGGATACCAGCGTCGCTTCCAACAGCGGATGCGTTGGAGAACATGACGTTGTTACACCAGTCACTGTCTTGGAGAAGTGGTCGGCGTTGCGACTCCTTCATTCCATCGTCACCGTATGCACCAGGCTTGGACCATTGGTCACCAACAACACCGCCACCGTAGTTGATGTGGGATGTTGGATCGTCGGTCTGGAAGCGCTGTGCAGGAGACTTCGTCATGTCACACTCTGCGTCAAGACAGGTGAGGACATCCATCTCAACCCAAATGTAAGGTGTGTCACCGTTGCCGTTGTCGACAATGTAGACGTATTCCTTGATGGTGATGGTCTCGCCCCATTCTGGAGGTGTGACGTACATGACGTTCTCAGCTTCACCGTGGCCTCCACTTGTGTGGAAGGTTACAGCCAGCATGTGGTCGTAGGTGTACGGACCTTGGTCTCCTCCAGCACCGACATTGACTTCAACAGGTACGTAGGTACCGGTGAGGACGTTGTTGATGCCTTGGAAGTCGAATCCGACGACGTCATCGAAGTAGTAGTCTGCGACGAGTTCTCGAACGTTCTCAACACGGACACCGATCTCTTGCGTTGCAACACCTTGTTGGTAATTGGCAATTGGCATGACAGATGGGTCGTAGTTTGGCACGTAACTTGGTGCGGTAGCGGTGTCCTTGAGGACGAGGCGGATTTGACAGAAGTCAGATCCACTTGGTCCAATTTGGTGGATACCGTTGTTGTTCAAGTAGTCGATTTCCCAAGCGTTTGCAGTGGTTGTTGCATCAGGAACGAGTGTAAAGACGAGGTTGTCTCCAACAATTTCTGTGCTGAAGTAGTTCTCGTATGTACATTGGTCGGTTGATTCAACAGTCCATGTTAGGTCGCCGGCTTGGTGGTCGATGTCGTACTTGACAGCGGACAGATCGTAGGTCAAGTTGTTCGTGTTGGTGTCATCTTCCATGAGGCTGATGGACCAAGGAGCAACTGGAGTCGATCCGTTTGCTGCAGTAACAACTGCACCAGTCGATACATCCCAGTCGAGGACGACTGGAGCGTCATTCACTGGGCTGACGGAGAAGTCAACGGTGAATGCTTCAGCATCCTGGTTTTCTGCGCCATCGTCACTGAGTGTGAGTGTAACAGTACAGGTACCACCAAGTTCGTTGGCGGTGTTCTCTGTGATGGTCAACTCGTTTGCAGTAACGGAGACACCGAATGCAACACAGTCAGAAGGTACGGATGCACCCCAAGTGTAGACTTGGCGAACAGGGCTCTGCTCGTTGTCCATGTCACGGATGTACGACTTGCTTGCGTTGGAGATATCACCAAGGAACTTGGAGACACTACCGAATCCTTCAGGAACGATGTTCGTGTAAGATCCGTCGTCAACAAAGACTGGCATACAGTCAGCACGCTCTGTGTTACAGATCACTGGCTTGTCGTTGATGTTGTTAACGGTCAAGGTCATGTTCTTTGTATCGGTCAAGCCGTGGCTGTCCGTAACGATGAACTCGAACTCAACTGTACCGAACTGGTCAGCGAGAGGCGTGATGGTAACGGTGTGACCGTTCTTGTCCCAGTCGACCAAGACGTTGCTGTGAGCAACGGTTGTTCCTTCTGTGACAGTCCATGTGAGAGTTGCCTCATCGTCTTGGACGTCATCAGCAAGGTTGGTCAAGGAGAAGGTGTATGCACCACTGTCCTCATCAACTGCGTCATCAGCAAGAGTAGCCTGAATTTCAGGACATGCGCGCTTGATGTCAACGGAGAGCTCTTGGTTGGTTGCCATCGAAACAGCGTCAACAGTAGCCCAGTCGTATGCACAGTCAGCCTTGGTCTTGATCATCACATCGTAGTCCTTTGCAGGTCCTGCGGTCGTGGTACCCTTGTAGGTACGGTAGACAAGAACTTCATCGCTGATGCTTCCGGTCTCAAGATCGTCGTGGGTAGTCTCAACGGAGATGTACTCACTGAGTGTCTGGACACCGGTTGTAACGGTCTGAGTTGGGTGAACAGTCTGGATGTTCGCTGAACTGTCTTGGACGACAGCGACGATGTTCACTGCATCAGGCGTTCCACCAATGCGGCTGAATGGGATTGCGATTTCGAAGAAA
>CALDQY010000096.1 GCA_937911445.1 uncultured Rhodobiaceae bacterium
CAAACAACCTCCCTGTTGATACATCAACGGAACGCGATTAGCGAAGCGTAGAATTTAAACAGGTTTGTCTGCTGCCATACCATCTCCAAAGATCAAACCGACTTCAACTTGGAATGGATTTCCTTGCGTTACGCTTGGTACTCGAGTCATTGTAGTGACGAATTTCGAATCGATCGTCTTGGAGAGTCCCTTCTTGATGAGCAATTCTTCAATTGGTGACAAACACGATGTTGGTGGGTTGAGCAATTTTACAGGTTTCCCTTTCAACAACCGCTCGCCCTGGAAAGCTTCGAGAAGTGCACGGACTTGTTGAGGATTGAGCGATTTCGGTTTCAATTTCTCTTCCAATTCGGAGACTTCACACAGCTCTTTTGCGGCACGACCAGAGACTCCAGAAAATGTGCGTCGAAGAAACGTTGTCATTCTTGATTCCGAGGATTCCGAGCAAAGACGCTGAAGCTGGCCTAATTCAATCCCATTTGGATGCGGTTTGATGGCTTCTACGCGGCCAGGAAGACGTTCCGTAACGCGTTGCCAATGATGCTTTTCACCGTCTGGGTCGATGAAGAGAATGTCTGCATGGGGGTTGACGATGCTCGTCATTCGAAGGTATTGCCAAACCGATTGTCGACCGCGTTGATACTTTGCTTTCATCTTTGTTTTGACCTTCAAGCCGTGGGCTTTTTCTCCCCAATCGATTCGATCTTGATTGGATTTGATGGCCTTGTTCTTTCTCGTATCAAGACCGATATCGACCGAAACCGCAGTCGCCTCTTTGGCAATCTTTGATTCGACGTGTGTTGGATCGCCAGTGGTCAATTGCGAATACATGACAACACCAGTAATTCCGATACCTTGCTGGCCTCTCGATTGACGGATGGCATGGAATCGGGAACCGAACAGAAGTTGTCCAAACACTTTCTCAATGCTGGCTCTAGGAATGCCCGGGCCATTGTCTTCAACTTCGAGTTGAAGGATGTCTTTCTTGTTGTCGAGTTTGGTAATCTTGACGACAATATCAGGCAAAATTCGGGCTTCCTCACAGGCGTCGAGCGCGTTGTCTACCGCCTCTTTAACGGCTGTAATGAGGGCTCGATTAAGTGTATCAAACCCAAGGAAATGTTTGTTCTTTTCAAAAAATTCTGAAATTGCGACTTGCTTCTGGTTCGCTGCCATCTTTTCTGCAATGCTCAATTCGACACATCCACCTCAGGTCCTCCTCCGTCCAAGACTTCGGGCCAGCAGGTAACAGCAGTCGATTGGCGAGGCTACTTCATATTTCGGACGAAATTGAAACGTAGAGGCAAAATTCCTCAATGTCCAATGCTTTCTGTTTTCCAGGACCGAATTGTTCCACTGAACGCACTCATCGCTACTGTGAGAGGGCTAGCAAGGTACAATTTTCCTGGACCTGAACGACCTTGGAAATTTCTGTTGATGGCAGAGACGGTGACTTGGTCTGGCGTCATCGAAACGCCGGGGCCTGCTCCGATGCAAGCGCCGCAACCAGGGTCGATGAGTTTCACTCCAACATCGAGGAACAACTGGTGCCAACCCTTTGAAACAGCAACATCCTTGACAATCCCAGATCCGTATTGAATGTAAAAATCAACGCCTTCTTTGACGGATAGGCCCTGATTCTTTGCTGCCTGGCAAACTTGGGCATAGTATGCAATATCATCGATCTTCCCTGCTGTACACGATCCACCGTATGCGATATCAATGGCTACATCACCGATTTCATCGATGTATGCGCCATTGGTTGGGTCGCTCGGAATACCCTCGTCAGGATTTCCAGGATGTGCAACCATTGGTCGAATGGAGGACAAATCGATGTGGTGAACGCCTCCATGGTAGTGAGCACCTTCATCTGGAGCGACTGCTCTTTGTCGCTGTTCGTCCATGTTCAAGTGAGGCATTTGTGCTTCCATCCAATCGTAGAGAATGTCATCTGCTTCACAAATACCGGTTCGAGCTGAACACTCCGTAGCCATGTTGCACAGTGTTGCACGTTCGTCAGCGGACAATGATTGAAGGCCAGGACCACCGAATTCCATCGAGCGATTCAAAGTCAGTTCTTTTCGTGCATGGTCTGCCAGAATGTGGAGGATGACGTCCTTCGCTGTACCCCCCTCGTTGAGCGACCCTGACAATTCAAATCGAATTGATTCAGGGACCTTGACAAAGGTGAATCCTG
>CALDQY010000097.1 GCA_937911445.1 uncultured Rhodobiaceae bacterium
ACTTTGAGATGGATAAACGAAGACGGCCCACGAACGGTGACCGTCAATGAATAATCACCGGAATTCGAGGGAATGGTTCCAATCGCTCCTTTCTCAGTCGCTCCAGAGCCCCATGCGCGAGTGAGTGGGGAGGCACCAGCATGATCTTTCATTGTCAAAGAACCGGACCCCCCAGCACCCGAAGCAATCTCAACATCGAGATACCATACCAGTGTGTCCCAATCGCCTTCTGAAGGATGGCCTGAGTCAAAGAAGGAGTCGTAGATTTCCTGATCGTTTTCTTCGTACATTCGATCAATGAGGTCGCGTGCTCGATAGAAGAAAACATCACCTTCGTAGTTGGAACGTGCGATGTTCAAATCCATTCGAAGTTGGATTGTTCCATCACCGTCTCTCCACACAAGACGTTCAAGAAATCCTTTGCTGCCACTGAATGTGTAGGACAATTCATGACCTTCAGTCGATTCAGCCTCGACACGAGCATTACCATTATTCAAAGACTCAGTCGTCGCATCCCACTGCTGTCCAAGGAGCGTGAACGACCATGCATCACCAACGGTCCATGGGAATGAGAACACTTGCTGTGGTTCCCCGTTTTCATAGACGGCAAGGGCATCCATGGTCATCCGACCCAGGAACGGATTGTGGTTGATGACAGCGTGTCGCTGCGCTTCACGCTCAGAGGAGATACCGAGAACGTATTCTCCAGTACCATTGTCGATCTCAGCAACAACAAGACGTGCACTGTCTTCACCAAATTGAGGCGTGATGAACGTGTAAAGCCAGTTCTGACCAACATTCCACTCAGGAAGTTGTTTTTCTTCTTCGGTCATGCTGTTGCTTGCTGATGAAGAGGCATCGTTGCTCGTGCAACCTGCAAGGCTCATGCAAAGCAACAAGGCAACCAATAACAGGCTACGATGCAACGCTTGCATGGATTGGCCTATCGACCTCTGTTCAAGAGGCTAACGCTTGGACGCACGCCTCAGAGGAGTCCAAGTAGTCCATCACTCGTGAGTTCTCCAGTTCCTGCGAGAACAACAGCAACGATGGACATCAACTTGATGAGAATGTTAAGCGACGGACCTGAGGTGTCCTTGAATGGATCACCGATGGTGTCACCGATAACAGCAGCATCGTGAGCGTCATCACCCTTCTTTGCACCAGGAATGTGATCTTGTTCAATCGCTTTCTTGGCGTTGTCCCAAGCACCACCTGCGTTGGCCATGAAGAGCGCCATCAGTACGCCTGTAACGAGAGAACCGGCGAGCATTCCACCGAGCGCAACGCTACCAAGTCCGAATCCGACGACAACTGGTGCAATGACTGCAACGAAACCTGGTCCAATCATCTCTCGGAGAGCAGCCTTGGTCGAGATGTCGACACACGTTTGGGAATCCGGCTTGACGCCTTCTTCTCCTTCGAGGAGGCCAGGAATCTCCTTGAATTGTCGTCGAATCTCGACAACCATGTCACCTGCAGCCTTTCCGACCGATGTCATGGTCATTGCAGCGACGACGAACGGTAGTCCACCACCAATGAGAAGACCAATGACGACCATTGGATCGGTCAAATTAAGCACTACACCGCCAACAGAGGTTGTATAAGCCGCGAAGAGGGCAAGAGCCGTCAAGGCAGCAGATCCGATAGCGAATCCCTTACCAACAGCAGCCGTTGTGTTTCCAATCGAATCGAGTTCGTCTGTGATAGCACGGACATCGTCACCAAGTCCGCTCATCTCTGCAATACCACCAGCGTTGTCAGCGACTGGGCCATATGCATCCACAGTCATCGTTACACCAACGGTAGCAAGCATACCCATTGCAGCCATTGCAATGCAGTAGAGACCGTATGTTTCTCCACCGAATTCATTCGCACCGAGGATACCGAGTGCAATGAGAACGACTGGAATGAATGTGGACATCATTCCTACGGATAGACCAGCGATGGCGTTGGTTGCAGGACCAGTTTTGGACATTTCACCGATGTGAGGAATGGCACGAGTCTTGATTCCAAAGACAGGTTCGATACCTGTGTAGTACTCAGTAACAAGGCCGATGAGAATTCCAACGACACTTCCGAGAACAACGGAATGCATGATGCCCATTTTGACATCGATCAGTCCTTGCTGAATGGAAAGGTAACCACCTGCCCAAAACAAAGCTGCTGCGATGAAGGTCGTGTTTCTTAGAGCCGCTGCTGGGTCTTTTCCGTTCTTGAGGAACGACATTGAGAAGACACCGATGATGGATGCAGCATATCCAATGAATCCGAGAAGGATTGGCATGAGGACGTAATCGACTGCCATGACCTTGCTACCATCATCGTTAACATCGCTTGCAATGATCATTGCAGCGATGATTGAACCAACAAAGGATTCGAAGATGTCAGCACCCATCCCAGCAACGTCACCGACGTTGTCACCGACGTTGTCAGCAATAACGCCTGGGTTTCGCGGGTCATCTTCAGGAATACCGGCTTCGACCTTACCGACGAGGTCTGCACCAACGTCCGCAGCCTTGGTGTAAATTCCACCACCGACACGAGCGAACAGTGCGATGGACGAAGCACCCATACCGAATCCAGCAGCTGCTGAGAGTGTGTTTCCATCCTCAGCACCGAGCCAAAAGGCGATAAGTGAGATACCAAGCAGGCCGAGACCACCTACAGATAATCCCATTACGGCGCCACCGTTGTACGAAACAGCGAGTGCGCCTGCTTGACCATCGTTCTTTGCTGCCATGGCTGTACGGCCGTTTGCCGAGGTAGCGGAACGCATACCAGAGAATCCGGCAAGAACTGAAGCGATTGCACCAGCAAAGAACGCGATAGCAGTATCAACGTCGTTGAGGTACGCGAGAACAGCACCAACCACGACAACGAAAATGGATAGAATACGGTATTCAGCGAACAGGAAGGCCATAGCACCCTTCTGAATTTCGTCTGTGATGTCTGCGACAACTTCGTTGTCAATCTTGACCTTGGTTACCTGATTGTAAAGGTAAAATGCGATCAATAGTCCTACGGCACCTGCGCCTGCTGCGATTAAGGGTATGTTGTCTAACATGATGTACACCTGTGCTTCGCCCGACCTTGGAACCCCTCATAAGAGATTCCCTGCGTGTACAGGCCCGAAAGGCTAGTTTTTGCCCTCACTTCCTATCGCCGAGGACCTCTACATCCAATCGTTGAAAGAGGTGGAGTCCTTCCGGGTATCATGAGCATCAGTGCTGAGGAGATTCTGGCCGAAATTGGTCCGGTTCAGGAAATTCTTGATGCGCATGATGGCGTCGTAACCGTCCTCGATACGAGCGATGGAAACATCATGCTGTCCCTCGATGGCGGTTGTAATGGCTGTTCGTCAACACCCATGACGGCGATGCAAATTTACTATTCACTGAAGAAACTCGAAGCCGTGAACGACGTGATTTTTGTTAATGGCGAATTGCCGGAATACATGCGTACCTTCATCAACCAAAAAATGGAGAAAGAGGCTGCCGAATCCTCTGACGATGGCCCCGGAGAAATCGTTTGATTACTCCTCTTCGACGGTCCTTCCAATGCTGTGTGGATTGGCTCCGAACGATACGTTCTCGCCCTTAATGTTCATACGCGCTGCAATCGCCAAGACAATGCAGACAATGGAAAGTGGGCGTGGGAGGTAGTTCGATCCCCACAACGAACCTCCTGCAAGCGAAAGCCACCACAGAGATGCTGCTGCAAGAAGGAGCGTTGTGAAAATGATGTTTTGTACGAGTAATTCGGCTTTCTCAGAACGTGAAAAGGTCGCTACAAACATGAAGAGAATGGCAGAGATTCCGCAAAAGGTCTGGACGAGCAAGGAGATGTACTCGACCTCGAGCATGATTCAACCAAACCGAGGGGGTTTTTGAAACAACCACTTGCCATCCTTTTTGAGTTGTGAACAATTGTAGACACTATGGCAGGCAGTGCGTTCAAACTCCCGAAGGCTCGTACGAGTGGTGCTCCGTATTTTTCTCGCAACCAAGTAGCTGCAGTTCTCCATCAAGTTGCGGTTTTGCTCGAACTACAAGGGGCGAATGTCTTCCGAGTCCGTTCGTATCAAAATGGAAGTCGAATGATTGGAACGATAACCGAAGACTTGCATGAGTTGGTCGTCACTGGG
This sequence comes from uncultured Rhodobiaceae bacterium, assembly GCA_937911445.1. Lineage (GTDB taxonomy): Archaea > Thermoplasmatota > Poseidoniia > Poseidoniales > Poseidoniaceae > MGIIa-L2. Next base: position 4,148 of record CALDQY010000097.1, read on the forward strand.
CGCTTATTTGAGATGAAAGGGATTGGGAAGGGCCTTGGTTCCGCCCTCTCTCAAGCAATCTTAGAAGGCGTCTGGCCAGAAGATTGGGTTCGTTTGCATGAAGATACACCGCAAGGGATGATCGAAATGCTCGGAATTCCAGGACTCGGTCCAAAGCGAATCAAATTGATGCATGAAGAATTAGGTGTCGATTCCATTGCGGCACTCAAGGAAGCTGCTGAGCAAGGCCGTATTGCACCAATGAAGGGATTTGGAAAGAAATCTGAACAACGCATGCTTGATGGAATTGAACTTCTCTCACGTTTCCGCGCACGACGGCGTTTGGATATCGGATTGAAATACGGAACTGCATTTGAACAGAGAATCAAGGCACTGCCTGGCGTTGAGCGTGTCCAACTGGCCGGAAGTGCTCGTCGTCGTAAAGAGACAATTGGCGATTTGGATATTGTTGTGGGTGTCAAGCCTGAGAACCATGAGGATGTCGCCAACGCCATCCTTGCATTGCAAGGTATTGCGGATGTCAAGGGAGCAGGGGATTCAAAAATCAGTCTCATTCTTGAGGCGAGTATTTTCGAAGATGGATTTTCTGTAGGCCATATTGATGCCAACGTCATGGAAGCGATTGGTGGTGATGATTACGAACAATTGGAGAGCGCTGGGACCATCGATGCTCAGGTTCGATTGGTACCTCCTGAAATGTTTGCCTTCACCTTAGCATACTTCACTGGTAGCAAAGAGCACAACATTGCTATGCGTCAACGAGCCATTGACCGTGGTCTCCGTCTAAATGAATTCGGACTTATTCCCGAGGATAAGGCAGGTGAACTCAAAGGAATTGAAGCGGCGCAATATTCGCTTAGCGCCATGACGGAACAAGAAATCTATTCCCATCTCGACTTGCAATGGGTTCCTCCAGAATTGCGTGAAGATACGGGTGAGATTCAATCTGGGAGCGAACAAAAACTTCCACAACTGTTGGAACTTGACACCATTCAAGGCGCACTTCACAATCACACCGTCGTTTCAGACGGTGAGGCGACGCTTGAACAAATGGCAGATGCGGCTCAAGCACTCGGCTGGACATGGCTTGGAATCGCTGATCACTCTCCTACGTTGAAGGTCGCCAATGGTGCTCCTGCCGACCGATTGTTGGAACAAGGGCAAAAAATCCGAAAATACAACCAAAACTGGCAGGATGAAGGGGTAAATTTCAGATTGTTTCACGGAGTTGAATCCGACATCCTTGCAGGTGGGAAATTGGACCATCCTGATGAAGTCCTCAATGAGCTGGATTATGTTGTCGCTTCCGTCCATGCCATGACCAAATGGCGAGGCAGGGATGAGAGCGAGAACACGGAGGAACTCCTGAAAGTTCTCGAACATCCTGCGACAAAAGTGCTTGGGCATCCAACTGGACGTATTCTCCAAGGACGTGAAGGATACGAAGTTGATGTGCATCGACTCATCGATGCGATGGCTGAGCATATTGAAGAGGGGCGATTCAAGTCGATTGAATTGAATGCAAGCCCATACCGTTTGGATATTGACTACCGGCTGTGTAAGTATGCCAAACTCATGGGCGTTCCCGTAGCCATCAGCCCAGATGCTCACTCAATTCGTGGACTTGCTGACATTCAGTACGGTGTCATGACTGCACGAAAGGGTTGGCTCGAGCAAGGTGACGTCATCAACTCGATGAGTGCCGATGCGTTAGCCCAACAACTTGCACTTCAGTAAAGCAACAGTTCTTGAATGAGAGGAAGGTGGTTCAATCATGCGACTCACAAGGACATTGATCATGGGAGCGCTCATGGTGATTCCAGGTCTTTTCCTTGGCTTGCTTCTGTGGATTCTCGTCGGCCAACCACAAGATGGTGAATCGCCGATTGTGGAAGCACTTGTGTGCAATGCAATTCCGTTGGCAAGCATCTTCTCTGGTCTGTTCTTTGGCTGGGTCACTGGTTCTGAGTATGCAGAATAGGTGATGCTATGAAGCGGAAGGAAAAAGCCGAGCGTATTCAAAAAATGCTTGAAGAATTGTATCCTAAGATACCGGTTCCACTCGATCATGAGACGCCATTTCAATTGCTTATTGCAGTCCTCATGAGCGCACAGACGACCGATTTGAAAGTCAATCAAGTCACGCCAGAACTGTTCAAGCAAGGTCCGACACCTGAAAAAATGGCTTCACTAGAAGTTGCACACATCCAATCGATGATTCGCGAAGTTGGTCTTGCCCCGACGAAAGCCAAGAACATCAAGCGTTTGTCCGAACTCTTGCTCGAGCGTCATGATGGAGAGATTCCAAGCACATTTGAGGAGTTGGAAGATCTTCCTGGTGTTGGGCACAAGACCGCTGGCGTCGTCCTCGCTCAAGCATTCGGTATTCCTGCATTCCCAATCGATACACACATTCACCGACTAGCCGCACGATGGGGCCTTTCCAATGGGCGAAATGTTGACCAGACGGAAAAGGACCTGAAAGCCGTTTTCCCAAAGAACGCATGGAACGACCTGCACCTGCAAATCATCTTCTTTGGTCGAGAGTACTGTCCTGCTCGTTACCACGACCTGTCGCAGTGTCCAATCTGTTCATGGGCTGCTACCAAGAAGCGTATCGCTGAAGAAGCCAAGATGAATCGGAAGAAGAAATCAAAGTGAGACACTGAGATTGAATCCTGAACCAATCAATTGCAACAACATGATGGTTCCCAGAATCAGCAACGTGATTCGAAGAGCAGGCGTTGTTGTATCTTCATCGTAGGCTTCACGAACGAAAGCATAGCCAATGAGCCCAACACCAGCCATCCCAATAATGGTAGCAAATGTATCCATGAGCCGAACAAAATCATTGTGTTTTTCTTCTTCTATATCCATTCGATCTTGTAAGTCGGAACCGGTCAAGTTATCATAGTCTACTTCCGCTGGAGGTCCTGAAAAGTCTGGTAGAACGCTGACCATTCCAGCGATAAGGATAAGGATGACCCCAATCATCAGGAATTTGTGCAATGAGAACAAACCGCCTCCCATCATCGCTTGTTGGGGAGGCATGTACATGGTCGTTGCAGGCTGGCTCGGTTGTTGTGCAGGTGGTTGCATGCTAACCCATCACCAACAAAGCATATACTCTTTTTCTACACTCCGAAGAAGGAAGATGCACCTTCAAGGAGAACGGCTGTAATCCAAGAGGTGATTCCTGCAATCCACAGCAACTGGATAGCCTGGCCTGCAGCACTTGTTTTCCCACCACCACGAAGACGTGTTGCAATGGCTGAAACGGCAATGATTTGTCCTAGAATGAGGATGGATACAATGATCTTGAACATTCGAATGTTGTCTTCAACAGAAGAGGCATCTTCCATGACAGGTAGGGCAATACCGCTACCGAAGTCCTGCAATGCACCCACATCCGTCGAAGCAAGTCCGGTCGCAACACCGGCAATTGCTTCACCGAGTTGCAGAACAATCGAGATGG
>CALDQY010000098.1 GCA_937911445.1 uncultured Rhodobiaceae bacterium
CCAGTCACTCAATCGGTCGTTGTCTGAATCAAGATCCTTGAATCCCTCATCGATTCCATTCTCACAGTTGTTGTCGATGCCATCGAGCAGCTCGGGTTGGAGCGGTTTGACGTCAGGATTGCTGTCGTTGCAATCTTGGAACCAATACCATCCATCGCTGTCACCGTCGTCATCGAAGACCAATGGGTTGCTAAAGGTGACAAGTGCCTCGGTTCCATCGCTTAATCCGTCGCTATCGGTATCTTCCTGAAGTGGATTGGTTGAGAAGATGAGCACTTCTTGACCATCGTTCAGCAAGTCATCGTCCGTGTCTGAATCGATTGGACTCGTGGAGGAGTTGAAGATTTCATACCCGTCCATCAAATTGTCATCGTCCGAATCAGGATCGAAGGGATCGGTGTTGTGGATGCTTGTTTCGTCTTCATCAGGAAGGCCATCGTTGTCGGTGTCAATGATTTCCTCAGCTCCATGAATCACTAACTCCCAGTGGTTCCATGTTCCCGTATCTCCATTGCCACGGTCGTTGACCTCGAGCGTCCATACACCATCGGAGGATTCGTCCCAGTGCAGCATCGAAGAAAACACCCACTCGTTGAAATTGTTGTTGTTGTCTTCGTGTTTTTCAGCCAACCTTGACTCAGTACCGTCCGGTGAAGTTAGGGTGATTTCCAGGTCCCCACGATAGGTGTGATCTGCATCAAATCGGACTTCGACCGATTCGACGAGCAATCCAGCATCTACCGTTACGCTGTCTGAGAGTCCATTTGCTGTATTGTCAGGTACAGATTGTGAAATGTCCATCTCGCCGCTTGACCAATTGTATTCAGGATTCACATTGGTCCAATTCCGAGCGATGTGAACTGCAAGTCCGGCATCTATGGCACCGTGACCGTACTTGTGATTGACGTCATGACCTCCTCCATTGGTGACCCAATCATTGTCGCTCGCATCGTTTGTACGTGCACTGTGGACCAAGACGTGCTGAACATCTCGATATGTCAGAGAAGGATTGGCTTCAAGCATAAGGGCAATCACACCAGAAACAAGTGGTGTTGCGCTGCTGGTTCCACCGAAGTTGTTGTTGATGTCCGTAGAAGTGTAGCCCCCAGAACCTCGAATGTCTGCGGTTGTGATTCCTTGTGCACCTCCACGTGAATGAGCTGCGACGAGAATGTTGGCGCCGTCTTCGCTGTACCATGCTTGGTTACCATAATCCGTGATGGCAGCGACGCCAATGGTGAATCGTGAATTCGCGTATCCATCGTAATTCGAATTGTCATCGTTGTTTCGTCCGTTTCCACCTGCGAGGGTAACGATGGTTCCCAATCCACCTCGTCCTTGGTACATGTTGTCTTCAAGTGAAGCCTGTAGCAATGGGCCAGGTCCACTGACGACTTTTCCTGAATCACTCGGCCCCCATGAATTGGACGAAACAGCGACGAGGTCACGTCGATGACCAATTGCATCCGCTTCGTCTTGGTCAGTATTGGAACAAGCAATTAGACGAATGCCAATCAAATCAGCATCCATGGCTGCACCGGAAATTCCGTAGTTGTTGTCACCGATCCCGGCTGCAACACCCGCTGCAGACGTCCCATGTCCATCGTTGGAACTTGGCGTTGGGTTGCCATCGTTCCCACAGTAATCCCAGTCGACTGCGTCAAGATAGTTCGGTGAGAGATCGTTGTGTTGATGGTCCACGCCATCATCAACGATTGAAATCAAAACATTTGATCCTCGAACAGAATCCCATGCACCCGTAACGTTGGCATCCTCACCAACAGTTCCTGACCCTTGGCCAGTGTTTTGGAGATGCCATTGCGATGAGAACGAGGGATCGTTCGGTATGAATCGAGGTTGATTCTCATGAGGTTGTATGATTGACCATCGAACTACCTCGTCGATTGCAAGAAGCTCATTTCGGATGTTCATGGCTTGCTCGAGATGAACGATGAAGGCACCAGGGATTTGATTGGGTTGTTCAACCGACGCAACATCGAATTCCAGTACATGATGCATTCGTTCTTCGGTTTGACCGCACATCGATGGCATGTACACCAGCCATTCCTCAGAGGCATCGGTCGAGCCATCGGTCATCGCACGGACAAAGGCATTGTTGACCCCAAAACTCAGTTCATTCGGCGTACACTCATATCGATCGGCACTTGTCGTTGCCTGTGCATACGAGAACGGAGCAAGCAAAGTCAGCAGAATCAAGAAGATGCCAACTCGCATAACGTACTCACATCCCCACTCGCATAGAAAACCTTGCCTTTCCTGAGAAGCAAACCTTGACATTGAGAAAGCATACGGCTTTTCATGCGAAGCATTGTAACAGGAGGTGCCGGTTTCATCGGTTCACATCTCATTGACCGATTGGTTGCTCGTGGAGATGAGGTCCTTGTTCTCGATAATCTCTCGAGTGGAAAGGCGGAGTTCCTCGCTCACCACACCTCACAAGTAACGCACATCGATGTTGACATCACAGACTTTGAGGCCATGTCACCACACTTCAAGGGTGTTGATGTCGTCTATCACTTTGCAGCGAATCCAGACATTCGTCTCGGGACACAAATTACCGATACGGACCTGAAGCAAGGAACACTCGCCACATACAACGTCGTCGAATCAATGCGGATTCACAACGTTCCAACCATCATGTTCGCATCATCTTCGGTCGTGTACGGCGAAAACGCACCAATGCCAACACCTGAAAATCACGGTCCTTGTATGCCAATCTCCTTGTATGGAGCGAGTAAATCTGCAGGTGAGTCCTTGGTCAGCAGCTGGGTAGGAACCTTCGGTTTGCAAGGGTACATCTTCCGATTTGCGAACATCATCGGCGATCGGGGAACCCACGGTGTCATCTTTGATTTCATTCACAAACTGAAGCGAAATCCGAGCGAATTGGAAGTTCTAGGCGATGGTCGTCAAGAGAAATCCTACATGGAAGTCGGCGATTGTGTGGATGCTATTCTTCATGTGATGGAAACTGAGAGCGAACCGCTCAATCTGTTCAATCTTGGCAGCCACGATACGTGCAGCGTTCGTCGTATTGCAGAAATTGTTGTCGAAGAGACCGGATACACAGATGCGGCCATCGTCTACACGGGCGGTTCACGAGGCTGGGCAGGAGACATTCCACGTGCCATGCTAGGAATCGACAAAATGCTCGCAACAGGTTTCAACGTCAAATACAACAGCGAGGATGCCGTTCGTCACACTGCTCGTGTGTTGATTGAAGAAATTGGACTTGAAAACTGATTCAATTCCTTTGGACGAAACCATCGGCCTTATGCATGAGAATGGGTTCGCTAAATTTGGTGAGAACATGAAGTCAATGCTCCATGACCAAGACGCTAGCGCCCGTTCAGATGCAGGAATCATCGTTATGTCGATGTTTTTTGCAGGCCTTCTGATTGTTGCATTCACAACCAACCCGGTTGCTTCAGGCACCCAAATAGGTGAGCGTGCACCGATTTTTAGCGGTGAGGCCTACGATGGTAACAGTTGGTCCTCATTTGACTTCGAGGATTTACTCGATACATCTTGGACATGGAACTCTACTGAGGACTCTCCATGGATTGCAGTTGAATTCCTCGACACAGATTGTGGTTATTGTAAGCAGTCAGCCCCTGATGTTGGCCAGTGGGCTGAGATGTACTCCACAGATCAGTGGCCCGGCCCTGATGTAATTTTTATTGCTGTTGCAGTTGAGTTCGTTGCGGAGACTTCTCGTGCCGAAATCATCGAATTCCGCTCTCAATACAACAATAACTTCGCCTATGTGGATGACCTCGACATTAGTATCGCAAAGGAGTGGGACGTGTCTGCAACACCAAGTTACTTCCTTGTTCAACCAGATGGTATCGTTGCATGGAACAGCAACCAAGCAACGAATTCCCTTGGATGGGATCCGAAAGAAGAAGCATCTACGTCTCTGAATGGATTCGATGACGGGTACGTTCAACTCAACGAAGCCATTGAGCAGTTGACCATGTTGAACCGAGGTGAATAAGAATGAACGAATACGCAATTCTATCGATTCATGGTGCCGTTATCCTGTTCGGTGTTTTGCTGATGACGCCAATGGGTGCAAGAATAGCCTCTATGTTCCATTCTCGCTACCCTTCGACAACCACACGCCGGGGACAAATCCTCGCAGGGATGCTGTTTGTGTGTCTCGGAGGATTTACAGTATCAGCCCAAACACTGTGGATGCACAACAAACTCTCTGAGGGAGCAAGTGTCTGTGGAGGCGACACTATCCTGAACTGTGACGGCCTTATTGGGAACGCTGCATACAACACCGATCCTATGTTGGGTCAACCATGGGGCTTGATCGGAATGGTTGCCTTTACGCTGCTCATGTGGTTCGTCATTACCATCGCCAAGGAACCAATGTCCTCTGAAACACCTTTGTTCATCAAGGGAGGACTTGGTGCTACGATTGCTGGACTTCCAATCATTGCACTTCTTGTCAGCTACGAGATCAAGGAAGGGCTCATTTGTCCTTTCTGCACCGTTGCTCACATCACCAACGTCATCGCCCTGATTGGGTTCTTTATGCTCTTCAAGATGTACGAATCCGATAACTGGGCGCCAGAACTCAAGAAATCTACCAGGAAGTGAAATCTTGAACCGTGATGTTGCCATCGTTACCATTGCTGTTGTAGCATTGGTTCTCGTATCCTATCAAGCAGGCTACATCTCATTTGATTCAGATGATGATGGTTCAGACAACGTTGATGCGACTCCTGTTGAATCTGGTCCTACATCGCTTGACGAAATCCATCCTCTTGCTTCTACATGTCTTGATCATGGTGGATTGACGCGCCATGACCACATGTATCTCTCCATTCGAATCAATGGAGAATTCGCAACGATACCTGAGAACACGGGCATCAACACAGGGACCTGTAATCAGCAAGGTGCAAACATGCACGTCGTACATACGCATTCATCCGACGGCAAACTCCACCTTGAAATGCAAACCAATGAAGATGTCGAACTTGGTGTATTCTTTGACATCTGGGGACAACACTTCGATGAAACGGGCATCTTTGACTATCGTGTCAATGAAACCCATGCCATGACCATGAGCGTCCGGGATGCGGAAGGGAATGTCAACGTTGTCGACAGCTACGATCACTTCGTTCTGCTTGAAGGACAAGAGATTCTCATCGATTACGGACCCAGTGTTTAAGGAATGAAAATTCCTTCAAAGAAGGTGTCTTCATCCTCGGTTTCGATTTCTTCACAGCGGATGATGGTCACATCGATGCGTTCCGTATCGGTGTAGATTCTACGAAGTTCGTGGAGCATCGCACGTTGTACATCTTGTTGATCGGTTCCGTACAGGACTGATAGGTGATGATGCTTGTCTCCGTTGACCATGGCGATGAATTCAACCATCCATTCTTTGACGTAGTCATCCTGCTTGTTCGCCTCAAATGTTTCTTCCATGATATGACATAGACGTGATACCTTATCAATGAATGGGTCATTTGTCTCATTGATTTCCGAAAAACGGCATTATTTTCCGATTTTCATCAAGATTTTGTTAGATTTACTCTTCTTCTCTTACCTTTTCCTTCGATTGGAAGGTAACGAGTCCAAGGATGCCAACGGCCAAGAACACCATGACTGGCAAGATCACCGGTAGTTCGGTCCCTTCCTCAAGAGCACTCGATTGGACTGCAAGTTCAACAACACCAAGGGGTTGTGCATTCATGATGTTACGAGTTTTGAGTGCTTCCCCGGTGTATTCATGAACAACAATGACCGACCATTCTTCCAGGTTTTGAGTCGGGTATGAGGCAACAAATGGCGCCTCTATGGACGCATCGATTGCGAGCATTTCACCTTCCATTGGAAACTCTGCAAGACCAACAAGCACTCTGTCACGGTGCTTTTCACCGGGATTATCAAATCCTTCAGGGACTGTTTTCTTGTGTTCGACAAAGAGAATCGTGTATTGTGTACCATTGACGATTTCGTTTCCTTTTGGAGGCATAACCGTCACCGTAAGATGCGTCTCGTTGGTTTGAGCCGTCACTGTCAACTTGGTGTACCCTCTTTGATTTGATTCAGCTCGCAGAATGTCACTTGTAACGTCAGGCCAAGAGGGCACACCTTCACGAATCACCCCGTTGTTGACCACGAAAGATGGGTAGCCTGGAATACTCGTATTGTTGTGCTGATTTATGTACCGCTGTAAACGGTATTTCGCAGCATCTGGAGCAAACGCATCGCCTTCGTCTGGATGGTAGGAGACCATCGCTATGCGCTTGCCATGCTCTTCCGCAACGATGCTGAGATCAGGGTCGATTTCAGCGCAACGTGTACACCAAGTCGCAGTGTATTCCTCGACAAGGATGCTGTATCCTCCTTCGACAACGGCCCAACCGTCCCATTCACTTGGTTCGATTGAACGAGCGTTCGCAAAAGGCATCACGAGCAAAATGCAACACAAGATGATGGCCGTGCGTGTTGCGCCCATGGTTCGCCCAAACATTCGACCTCCTTCATCTCATCGTTTCTTCCACGAATTTACGGAAGGTGTTATGTCTGCGTGGACTCGCAGTAGAAACTGGGGAATCCACATGGCTGACCACTGGATTGAGAATCACAAGCGTGATTCATGGCGTCGTCAAGCCAAAGCCAGTGGATATCGGGCCCG
>CALDQY010000099.1 GCA_937911445.1 uncultured Rhodobiaceae bacterium
ATTATCGCCTTTCGTCCTCGGAAGAACATGGACATGAACGTGTGGAACTTCTTGCCCAGCAAGAGGGCCGTCATGGACAATGACTGTGAAATCTGTCGTACCAAAGTAGTTTGATAGTCGGATTTGGACTTCAACAACACCTGACATCAATTGCGACCGTTCACGCTCATCAAGTTGAGCAAGTCGTTGTACGGGGGTTGTAGGAACAACCAGTGTGTGACCTTCTCTTCTTGGGAAGATATCGAGGAAAGCGTACCACCCTTCGCCTTCTCCAATCTTGTGCGAGGGAATCTCGCCGGACAGAATGCGTTCAAACAACGTTGGTTCTGCCATGGTTAGGCGAAGCAGCCCGAACAAATAATCAAACCGCAGCTGGAGGGGGAAGAATCCAATTTCCAGATGGTCCTTTTCGCAACGCTAGTGTTGTGTTTGTCCCATCTATGAAGACGAGATTGTGGTGAAGTTGTTCATTGTCAGTATCTGTGAAGTCCGAGCGTTGGTGGAGGCCTCGCGATTCGGTTCGCATCGATGCAGATTGAACGTAGGCTTGCGCCATGCGGATGGCAGCCTGTGTGCGCAGAATTTCCAAAAGATTTTGATTCGCTATAAGCGATGTTTGATCGCAATAAAGTTGCTCTGCCTTGACCGAGAGAACTTCAAACATTTCAACAGCGTTATCGTAATCAGAGGCGACACTTGCAGGTGTTTGGAGCGAGTTGAGCGTCTCTTTCAGCCCGGTCATGACTGGGTTCAGTCGCTGTACTGGTCCTTCTGAATCACCTCCCAGCATGCTCAATTCTGCCTCTGCAAGACCGTGCGCCTCTTCGAGCGATGATGCTCCTGTGAATTTTCTCTTTTCAATCCACTCGGATGCATTGGCCCCCGCTGATTCCCCTACTGCGATGGCATCGAGTAGGCGATTTCCTTCGAGAACATCGGCACCGTGTAGGCCACTCGAAGCTGCAGATCCAGCAGCGTAAAGGCCCGTGAACCACCTTGCCCATGATTGAAGAACGACACGGCCATGTTCATCGGTTGGCAACCCTCCTAGTGTGTGCGTGGCAACAGGTGCGACTTCGACGGTTTGTCTGTGCATGTCAATGCCCGTGCGTTGCTTAATGGTGTCAAAGAGAACAGCCCACCAATCTGCATTTTCTCCGAGGTTTCGTGCATCGAGAACCGTTGTTCCAGCTTCGTGCATCTTCGAGCAAATTTCAGAGGTAGGCGTGGTTGAAGTTGTCTCAAGAGCAGTCCCTGAGGGCGTATGCAATGTCGCACCATCCGAAAGGATAGATTGCGGCACGACCAAGTTGGTCCCGACAACTCCGAGTGGAGCTTCAGCGACGAATTCCATGTTCCGTAATGGCGCTCCTGCGCGATAGGCGAGGTCCATTCCAAGTGATGTTGACCCGTTTGTGAATGCACCCTCAAATCCTCCATCTGCAATGATGAGGGCTTTGCATTGTATTGAGAGGATACGTCCGTTCAACATGTCAATGGCAATCAAGCCGTTGACAGAGTAGTCAGTATGAATCAATTCCAAAGGAACCTGGTCGCTTCGACGAGTTACACCATGCTTCATGCATTGTTCTTCGAGGATTTGCTGAATTTCACGAGTTGTTGAGTCTCCAGCATTGATGAGGCGGGGTTTGGAATGACCAGAAGCGTAGTGCCCTTTGACAATCCCTTTTGCGTCACGTCGGAAATTGACACCTCTTCGCTCAAGAAGGTCAACGATCCGCAAAGCCTTGGTCGTTTGTTCAGCGACAATATCTTGATCGCAAAGGAACGAACCCATCTTGATTGTATCTTCTCGGTGGCCACGATTGCTTTCCTCTTGAATGTGGCATGCGATGCCATCCATGGCATCCAAACCGGCATCACCGAGACCGGTAGAACTCATCATGAGGACGCTTGCTCCATCCTTCGATGCTTGTGCAGCAGCAGACAATGCTGCAGGACCGTCTCCCAGAATCACGACATCCCATGCTTCCATTCCAATACCCCGGTGTTCATTGCGAGGTAAACCCCCGCCATAAGCAAAGCGCTTATTCCCTTAGAAAAATCAAGTCGTTGAGGTCGGTACATCGAGTTCAGAGAATCGGCGAACGCGCAGCAATTGGCGAATTCGCTCAATGTGTTGTCGGCTTTCTTTTGGTAGCACATTCGTTCGAACAATTCGGGATCCAAGAACGACTCCATCATCGTCACGAAGCGTCACTTGAACTTGCGCCGCACCCTTGAAGGTGCGATCCCAAGCAACATTAATCCAGAGAACAACTGTTCGCTCTAAGTATCGTGGAAGCCAACTCAAAACATCGTCTTCAGAAGCATGCGTAAGTTCAATAGCTTTCGTTGGAGGTGGGCATGGAGCTAATTCGAACCGGTGGTCAATCGACTGTGGCTCTCCCCCGGGAACTTGGACCTCGACACGAACGTGCGTAGCATCAAACGTTTGATTGTTAAGGGCGATAAAAAGGCTGCCTGACCCATCGTAACATGTTGAATCGAGTGAGATATCCATCCTCCACGGTGAGAGCAAAATCTCAGGTGCTCCAGAAAGGAAATCATTCTGCAATCGTTCAAACAATCGGAATGCTCCAGGCTGCCATGCTCTTGCGTGTTCAAGGGCGCGTTGAAGGGTTCGCCAATTGAAAAATTGCTCCCGAGAGAGAAGCGTTCGGTCGATAGCATCCGGCG
>CALDQY010000100.1 GCA_937911445.1 uncultured Rhodobiaceae bacterium
ATCGTCCGGATCGAACATGTCGAGGATTCCGTCGTTGTCATCGTCGGTATCTGCCGAATCAGGTGTTCCGTCATTGTCGTTGTCGGGATCTAGGAAGTTGGGGATACCATCTCCGTCGAGGTCGCCATCGATGATGTCGGTGAATGCGGCGACACCTTCTGGCCCCGGATATGCTGCAGGGTTTCCTATCCAACCGCTTGCCGGTGCTCCGGGGGCATTTACTCTGTTGAGTTCGGCTGTGACGTAGTTGACGCCACCTGAGTAGTCTCGGTAATCAATGAAGTCCCATGTGACCGGCGAATCGAAAAGATTGCCTGCAGCAGTGTTGCTGGTTGTGATGGAAGCATCGTATGGATGAGAGTCATCAACGTCTGCGACGTTGTCGTTGTCATCGTCTGGGTCGAAGTAATCCATGAGGCCATCCGAGTCGTAGTCACAAGGCCATGTGAATTGGTCGATACGTCCGTCGTTGTCGTCGTCTTCATCGAAACGTCCTGCTCCAGAACCGTCGCTGTCTTCATCGGTAACTCCGTCGTTGTCGTGGTCGAATGGATGCTGGTCTGCAAGATAGAATGCGCCGACTGCAGCGTTGGCCCATGGGTGAATGGTGGTAGAGATGACAAAGCGGTCGGTCGATACGTTTCGTGGATCGAATCCTTGTGCCTCAAGAGCATCGTAATCGATTGGTCCTTCGAGGATACCATCGTTGTCGTCGTCCCAGTCATCGATGTCGAGGATGCCGTCGTTGTCGTGGTCGAATGGATCGGTTCCATAACACCCATCGAATCGTTCAATTAGATCGTAAATTCCATCGTTATCGTCGTCGAGATCGTAGAGGTCGCTGATTCCGTCGTTGTCGTGGTCGTTTTTATTGGATTCTTCAACAAGGAAGTTGTTGGATGCCATGACAGCCTCAACAGCGGCTAGATCGCTGATGATGCCTGAAGACACACCGATGTCAGCCCACATGATGTCTCGCAGAGAGGGGTGGACATCATCGGAATGGAAAACGGTGGAGCCTTCATAATCGCCTTGACCTGCCTGATCCATCGATTGGAGGGCTGGGCTACTCTGCATCGATCGGTATTCGACATCGATGGTCGCCTCATCCTGTTCCCATTCGGATGGGACCATCATGGCAAGCGTTGTACTCATGACCATCAAGAACACAAGAAGAAGCGATTTGAAGGCGTTTGGTCGTCGGTTGATTTTGTTTCGATTTTCTAGCATAGCAGCCCCTCTAAACAGTCTGCTGACCAAGGAACTGTATATGAAAACGATGGGTGATTGAGGGTTGAAAGTATCACCCGGATGAAAAGGATATCAAAAGAAAAGGAGCCCCAGGAGAGCGGACTCTCCTGAGGCTCGGCCATCCGCTCTCAAGAAGAGCGGAGTTACGACTTGATTCTCAACCTAACCTGACTCAGTTTTCGAGGGAATCGAGGATTCCATCGTCGTCATCGTCGTCATCGAGTTGGTTCTCGATTCCGTCGTTGTCGGAGTCAAATTGACCTGTGAGATCGTTTCCATCGTTGATTTCGAACCAGTCGCTTAGACCGTCGTTGTCGTCATCGGTGTCACTGAGATCCCAAATTCCGTCGTTGTCGTGATCGTAGCGGTAGTTACCGAAGTCACCATCAGCTTCATCGACATCAAGGATGTTGTCGTTATCGTCATCAGGATCTACACCGTCATCCATGCCATCGTTGTCGTGGTCACGGGAGAGGTCTTCGCCGTTCTCGCCTACGTCGTTCCAGTTGTCAACGCCATCGTTGTCGACGTCGAAGTCGACAGCATCGCTGATGCCATCGTTGTCGTGATCGTAAATGTTCGTGTTTGGATCATTGTCGTTCACTTCTTCGCTGTCGTCGATTCCGTCGCCATCGTCGTCGCTGTCTTCAGCGTCATCGATGCCATCGTTGTCATGGTCTTGTGGGCTGGCATCAAGATCGTCAGGAATTCCGTCGTTGTCGTCATCGTTGTCGAGGTTATCTGGGATACCATCGCCATCGTTGTCGGTTTCACCGTTTTGTTCCTGGTTGTCGAGCTGTTGACCTTGTTGTTGGTCGGTTTGCTGACCTTGTTGACCTTGCTGACCGTTTTGGGTCTGGCCTTGCTGCTGTTGGTTCTGACCGTTTTGGTTGTCACCGTTTTGGTTTCCAGCTTGCTGATCGCCTTGTTGGCCACCTTGCTGTCCACCTTGTTGCTGCTGACCTTGTCCATTGTCTTGCTGCTGGCCTTGTTGACCTTGCTGGCCCTGTTGACCTTGCTGGCCTTGTTGACCTTGCTGGCCTTGTTGACCTTGCTGGCCTTGTTGACCTTG
>CALDQY010000101.1 GCA_937911445.1 uncultured Rhodobiaceae bacterium
CATTCATGTGTTATGGTCGTCCCAATAGCACATAAGGGAAATGGTACGTTGTTCATACAAACGAAGACTAATCTTCGATGGATTCAATGTCAATGAGCTCCAAATCAAGGTCATCTTCTATGGATTCTTCGGCTTCATCTCCAAGGTTGTCTGCATCAACCTCATCTTCAGAAGTCGCCTCGATGGCCGAGGGTTCAACCATGGCGGCAAACATTTGTGCCTTGACCTTGTTCTGGCCACGGCGATACAGCCCAAGACCTGCCAGAGCCAGCACAGAGAAAAACAGGACCAAAGTCGTTGGTTCAGGATCTTCAATCTCACTCATGATGGAATTAAGGATTCCAGAATTCTCGGTTTTGAATTCAAAGGTTGGCTTTTGAATGTAGCACAGGTTCGCCGTACATTCTTGGTAATTTGTTGGCGTGACGGTCATTTCAAACTCAACCATCTCACCGCTTTTGAGTTTCTCCGGTGCAGTAATTTCCATCGTGAACTCTCTTGAAGAGAAGGAATCGAGCGTAAACGAGATGATTTCACCGTCATCCAGTGTGGCATCCCAACCGTCAGGGGCTTTCACAGAAATAACAACATCCACTTCGACGTTGTTCAAATTGTCGATCCGATACTCGAATGGTTCAGTCTGGCCCGCTTGAATCCGTTTTGCTTGCGACTTTTGCTCAACGACAAGATTGCCTGGAACGACTTCCTCATCCACTTCGATGGTCAAAGGCAGGTCGAAGTATCGAGGATCTTCTTCGCCATCAGTCTCCTCAGCAACTTGAAGATATACGATGTGGGTGCCTGCTTCAACCTGCTGACGGATTGTGATTTCGACTTCAATATCATAATATTGGCCACCGGTCAATGGGGCGACGAGTGCGATGTTGCCTTCGATATCTGTGATATCGTACATCCATGTTGCATATCCAGGGTCGTTGTCGATGTTTCGCTGCAATGCTGCAGGGTTCTTGATGACCCAGTTTGTTGTACCTGCATCGTCAGACGAATCCGTTATTCGAACGTTGTATGTCACGGTTGAACCTGGAGAAACTGGGCCAATTTGGCCGAGCGTGCCTCCGTCCGAATCCGAAATGACTTCACCAACGATTCCGAAGGTTCGATGAACTGTCCAAGCAACCGGAGTGGTGAGAACTTCGTCAGAGCTGCTGTCCGATGTCACACTCAATCGAATGAGGCCAATATCCACAGCGTCTCGCTCGAAAGGAGGATAAACCTCGACCTTGAGCACGAGCTTCTCACCTTGGCCAACAACGGGTGTCAGAGAATCGATACCTTGCTCAGTTAGTTCAGTTCCGGTTCCATTGACCAGAAACTTTAGACTCCATGCAACGGGAATCTCCTGAATTCGAATTCGGTAACTGTCGTCATCAAATCCAACGTTGTTGATGCTCATGTAGAAGTCACCGACTTTGTCGTAATCAATGTAGTGCGACAAGTTCTCGTTGTACAATTCGGGTCGATCCGATGCAAAAATCTGCTTTTGTTGCTCACTGTCCTCATAGACGTCGATTTGAGGAGGCCCAAATTGATCCACCTTTTCGACGTTGATGGCTAAGGAGACCTTGCGAACTTGCGAACCGCTATCAACTCCAGTGGTTGCATACGCATACGCTTCAACCACGATTTGATAGGTGTTTGAAAGCGAACTCAAATCTTCAGGCGCTTGAATTGTAAGGAGCGGACGGGCCGATGAGCCTCCTCCACTCAACATGTAGCCTCCTGGATTATCCCAGTTCGGATCGGACCATCCCGGTGGAAGTGATTGCTGGAGTTCCATCTCAACCCGAAGGTCAGACGTAAGAGATCCAGTGTGCAAAACAGACAACTCAATCGACGATGTTTGTCCAGGAGCGACAAGTAACTTCGGGATTTGATTTTCTGGGAAATCGAGATAGATATCGTATTCGAGGAAAGTGATGCCTTCTGGGTGCAGGTACTCGATGACGTGGCCTTGTACATCGGTGATAAGCAAACGAAGTGGATACTCACCATGCTGTATTCCAGATTCGTAGGTAAAGGTGAAATTCCCAACCAAACCGTCGTTATCCAACTTCAGTTCATTGTTTCCGAATTCTTTCTCAAAAACGGCGGTTGCCTCGTTTGGAGTGTATAGAATAAGTTCGACTGAATCGATGTCTTCTCGGCCGAAAGCGTCACGCACATCTACTGTGAACTGCATTTCACGCTTGTCGGAACGATGTGTGGGCGACCATTCAGTGACCTCAACCTCACTCCAACCATCGCCCACCTCGTGTACCTTGACTTGTGAACCGTCAAGGGCGTTGGCTCGGAATTCCATTCGAGAGAACCCATTTCCTACCTGCCCTCCGTATGCAAGCATAACTTCACACGAAGACCCGAATCCACCTCCGCCTTCACAATCAGCAGTTGCTTCGATGTCGATTTTGATTTGATCGCCATTGGCGATATCATAGCCGGAGGAGGAGACATCGAGGTTGATCTGATAAGATACCCAAGCGCAGTTGCTTCCAAAAAATCCGCCACAGGGGTTCTCAAGAGTCTCTGTGTAGGTGTCGATGACATCCGAACCTGCTTTGAGTCTGTAGGTTATTTCTGCCGTTGATTGATTGTTTGAGCTTTGGAATTTGAGGTAATTGAAAACACGCACCTCAGAAGATGATTTTCCTTCTATGGTAAGATCCGATATCAATTCCTCGGTTTCGAACTCAACCCCAGATCCTAGCAAGGATGTTTCCTCATAACTGCCAGATGGTTCAATTGTTGTTAACGACGTACCGTCGTCGAAATACAATTCATAGTCCTCAAGAACGCCTCCAACGGGTTGAATTTTTTCCTCCTCTTGGAGCATTTCGACAGGGTTGTTCAGTGGAACAACTGCCAAAAACAGCGAAATTAATACTGCAAATACGAAGCGATTGGAAGACATGGTCAAGACATCCCTCAACGTAGGGGAAGCGAGCAGGCGTTAAACGGTTTTGCATGAAATGTTCAGACAATTTGGTTTCAGAAACGTGTTTTTGGTATCGAGGGAGGGATTTGAACCCTCGAACCCATCTGGGACCGGATCTTAAGCCCGGCGCCTTTGACCACCTCAGCCACCTCGATGCATTACGGACTTCGAACCTGTATGAAATCCTTACGAAGAGTTGAGAGCCCATCCTCCGTCAACAAACAACTCTTGTCCAGTGAGGTACGGGGACGTTGCGAAAAAGAACACTGCGCCTGCAACATCTCCTGGGTCGCCGGAACGTCGCAGAGGAATCGACTGAACGATTTTGTTGAAGTGTTCGTGTTCCCAGTCTGCGGATAGAATCGCACCAGGAGCGACACAGTTCACTCGGACTCGAGGTGCATATTCACCTGCAAGATTGAACATCAATTGACGGAGACCTGCTTTGCTCGAAGTGTAATGAGAAAGTTGATCCCAAGCCTTTCCTGCAGAGGTATCGGTCATACCCACGATCGAACCATTGACAGCAGACAACAACTGGACCAATCCTTGGGAAAGTTGTAACGGCGCTTCAACGTGCAATCGATTGAGAAATCGCATGGTTTCCAACGACAACTCTTCGATTGGCGTTTGGCTATAGACCGAGGCATTGTGTACGAGGACATCCAATCCTTTTCGATCAGCAACGAATGGATGTTGAGTAATCGTTTGGATGAGTTTTGCAGTCTCGTTCTCGTCCGACAAATCGGCACGAACGACATCTGCTTTCTGACCATGGGCAAGAAGCTCAGATTTGAGCAACTCACCTGCTTCAACGGAACGCGAAACGTGAATGAGAACAGCA
>CALDQY010000102.1 GCA_937911445.1 uncultured Rhodobiaceae bacterium
ACTCGGGCGAGGTGCATCGATTGGCCACCTGAGCCTAACCCAGCTTCAAGAATCACATCACCTGGGCCGATGCCCAATCTGGCAATGAGGACGCCGGCATCTTTGGATCCAATGGTTTGGGCTCTCCGCTTCATGCCTGCGACCAATTCGGGTAGGCGAGGAGGTAAGTGAGTGAATATCTTCGAACCAATCTGTACTTCTTTTCCAAAAGCGATGTTCTCGACGGTTGTTTTCGGGTTGAAGACACCAATTCCCTTGATCTTCACAGTTTCATCGACCAGAGATACGATGTGGACGCGTCCACTTTCCTCGGCCAGTGCGGTGGTAGATGGGTCTGCCATGTGTGTCGGATGTCGTGTCGGACATCAGACTTTTGCAAAAATAATGAAAGAATTTCAATAAAAATGCAAAGACGAGAACAGACTACCATTATATATTGAGTGGTACTGGTATTATTATGCAAATCAGCGTCCGAACTATGGCCTTCACAATTGTCTTCCTTTTCCTTGGAAGTCTTATGGCGGGGTTAACCTCTGAGTACAACGGTATTGAACCTGAGATTTTGGAAGAAGAAACCATCGTCCAGTACCCCTCTCAGGCCACCAGCCCGGGACACGTTGTTTTCGGCCAGTACATCTCCTCTGACAACTGCGGTCATTGTTCCAAGACCGGCGGCGGTTCGGATGCTCACCACGCTATTAAGCAAAACCACCCCGATGAATACGTGTACGTCACCTACATGTCTGCATCCTACGGTGATACAGACACTGCTCGAGCAGGAAACGTTGCTCCCTACAACTGGGCATGGACAACTGGTGGTGCGCCAGATGCCTACTTCGGAGACCGAACCGATAAGCGTCAATCAGGCGCTTCTGCGAACTACGACACTTACGACCAGTTGTTCTCAAGTGGTGGTGGTATGCACAGCACCGTCAACGACTACGGCATGACAGCAGCCATCAGCCAATCCGGTACAAACTACAACATCGACATCACTTACAAATATACAGGATCTGGAAACGCAGCAAGCAACATGAAACTCTATGCAGCTCTCGTCGACAAAGACTGCACAGGATACTCTTACACCTCCGGAATTCCTCATGGATACAACTGTTGGATGGCTTGGCTCACTAGCGGTGACACCTACAAATCAAAGAATTCTGGCTCAGGTTCCTCATTTGCTAGCGTCACGCCGACGTCCACTTCCCAGTCGGTTTCATGGACCAGTGTTCCTGCTGCAGTCGTGCCTGGCGGGCTCAGCAAGGCGATTGTTGTTGGTGTGCTCATGAGCGGTAACACCGTTTCAGTTGGCGGGTCCAGCCCTCACGTCTATCACGCAATCGACTCAACAATGGGGCCGAAGATGGACCTCTCAATCCCAAGTTTTACTGCGACCAGCCCCGCCGGTTCATCCTACGTTCGTGGTGACATCGTGACCCTCGACGCCACTGTTGCTAACTCTGGTGACCTTGAGTACAACAGCGGTGGTTCCGTCGATTTCTACTATGTCCTTAATGGAAACAAGAACTACATCGGTCAAGGCACACCGATCAACACACTGACAACGAGTGGTGCTTCACGGACAATGACCGCTCAGACAACGTTCGATACCAGCGCTCTTCCTTCCAACGGTTGGAAGACGGTCTTTGGCGTTGAACTCTCAACGAGCGGTGAGAGTGTCACATCGAACAACCAAGCGACAACAGAACTTGATCACGACCGCCCTCCAAAGTCCAAGACGCCACAAGTCATTGG
>CALDQY010000103.1 GCA_937911445.1 uncultured Rhodobiaceae bacterium
ATATGAAAAATCTGATTAATTATACTATCGTTAGCCCAAGGCCATCCGTTTCCTTTAACTAAGGAATTGAATGCTGAAGACCAATCAGTAAATTCACCGTCTAATGGTGGGAATGACCTGTAGTGTAGATATTGCTCACACCATTTTTCAACTCCCTCAAACAACATGGTTTTGTCTTCGTGACCCATCATGCTCCCTGTAATTATGTTAGAAGTATGTTATTTAAACAATACGGAGATGGATAGAACCTGGCTGCAGCCATATGAGGCAATACGAGATGGTCCCCACTCCCGGACTTGAACCGGGGACACCCTGATGTCTGCTGAGACGTTGTTTTTTCCAACTACAGTCAGGTGCTCTACCAACTGAGCTAAGTGAGGTAGTCCGTGCGACCGCCTCGTTCTATTTATTCTCATCGTCAAGTTTCAGATTCAATTCACTTGAGATGCGATGCTTTCTGGAAACGACTACGTTTGCGACTTCCATGGACGAGATAGACAAGTTTGGATCGAAGTTTGGCTTCGGCATCTGCCTTCGCTTTGTAGGCTTGGCTGATGCCTTCCTTCCTCGTCACCTTCTCGTCTACGATAGGTTCTGGGTAGTCTGTACCGATGATGCAGGATGCTTCTTTTTGTTCCTCAGCAGACATCAACCATGGTTCATGGATATGCTCGGATGGCACATCCTTCAATTCAGGCACCCATCGCTTGATGAATTCACCTTCTGGGTCTTGGTCTTGTGATTGTTTGAGGATGGAATAGGCTCTCACAGAATTGATGCCAGTCACACCAGATTGCATCTGGATTTGTGACCAATGAATCCCTGGCTCATAATCGAGGAACTGACGGGCGAGGTGAGCGCCGGATGCTCTCCAAGGCAACCATAGCGTGTAGGATGCAACCGATTGCAACATCGCTCGCATACGGAAATTGATCCAACCAGTTGCTCTAAGGTAGCGCATGCATGCATCGAAGAATGGCCATCCTGTTGTTCCCTCTGACCAGGCACGAAACTTTTCTTCATCGAATGGTCGTTCGAGCAAAGCATCCAGTTCCGGATTCATCGATTGTTCATCGAGTGTGGCTTCTGCTTCGAGGCGTTGCATGAAGTGACAATGCCATGCGAGCCTGCTTTGGAAGGAGGAGAGACTACCGCTCCAACCTCTGTTTTCAGCACTTCGAGGGTTCGTTTTGATGCGACGCTGTTTGCGTTTGGTATGATAGAAGATCTGCCGAATACTGATGCAACCTGTGCTCAAGTACGGGGATAGTCGTGAACACATGACCTCTCCAGAAATTGGGCTTGACATCCCTTTCCGGTATCCTCGCCCCCGTTCGTCGAGGAACGAGAACAATGTATCCATGGCTGCAGATTCACCTGGCTCAGGACGTTGGTGCAGTTCTCGAACCTCAAATCCGAGTTCGGATGCATGAGGAATGACATCAGACTGCACATCGTCTGGTGCACGAATTCGTTGAGGCGCTTCAACAAGCGATGAATCGATACGTCGATCTCGCAAAGCCTTCCAATCATCCCTTGAACGTAATCGGCGAATGACACCGTTTGAGGGAAACTCCTCAAACAGCACGCCGTTTTCATTGCACCACTTTGCTACTGATTTGTCACGATTCCATGACCACTGGAGGCCTGATTCTTCGTTTCCGTAGATGGTATGAATGTTGTACTGAAGGTGGAGTTTGTTTAACGAATTAAGAATCTGTCCAAATCTGAACAGAACGACGCCTCCTTTTCCTTCAATCTCTTCCCA
>CALDQY010000104.1 GCA_937911445.1 uncultured Rhodobiaceae bacterium
AGAACTCCTCCAGTATGCCAAAAGTCGTGATTCCCTGGGATGATGTGGATAGGTTTCTCACAAGAACGAAGCAGTTCAGCAACCCTTTCAATCAACTGCCAATCGGCATCAGGTCTATCAAAGGTGTCTCCTAAAATTAGTATGATATCAAAGTCAGATGAAACCTCACTGATGATATGTTCAGCAGTTAAGAAAAGTTGCTCTCTGAATCGATTTCCCCCCACGCCCACGCCACTGAAGGCTTTGCCAAGTTGCCAGTCCGCAGTTGCCAGTATTTTGACCATCATTCATCACCATCCGTACGTCGCTTTCGCTCGAGCATTGATGGGCCCAGCAAAGCATCTGTCTGCTTAACCCATTGATTCCACCCGTTAAGAACTTGGCTGCAACGATCTTTGTTCGATGCGCCATCATAGAATTCGAGCGTTTCAGATACAGCAAAATCCGTTGGGGCATGCATCAGTTGAATTACCTCGCTCTTGATGAGTTCGTTGCCAATTTGGTTTGCGTAACAAAGAGGCAGGGCCACAAACAAGATGTGACCTTCCTTCTCTTGCAGCATTCCTTGAACTGAACGAGCGCAAAGGAAACCCTCCTCTTCGTGACCGTTTGAAATCCCTGGGATGGACTCGTATTCCTCCTCATCCTCTTCAAGATCTTCAATCAAAGCAAAGTCATGCTCGAGTAAACCATGTCCCAAGTGAATCCAAGCGGTTGGATTCTCACTGCCCTTGAAGGCATCTGAGATGTTTGCCTCGAATCGAATCTTGAGCCGATAAAAATCACTATCCTCCTCGAGAACCTTCGAACATTCCAGTTGGCGATAGATGTGTGCAATTGTTTCGATTGCTGTCATGAGCCCATGGCTGTAAGGGTAGGTAATCATATCCTCAAGCGAGTTGAATCTCAATTCCCCGTTGCTTTTGGTTTCGACTCCAGTGATTACAAAATCACCGTTGTAAACACCATCTCCAACCGTAATGAAACCATCAACATCCATCTGGTTTGGATGCATCCAGCCAACGGCCTTTTCTCGTTCTGTCTTCGTTTCTCCATTCTTTTTGTGTGCATTCTTCATTGTTTCACTTCCTTTTTCAAATTCCATACAAACGACCTCTTCCATTTGCCCCACTGTATGTTTGTCCTTTCCACCCTGTCCCGTAGGAATTGGTGTGACAATCGCCGATCCGTACTCGATGTGGTGTAGTTACAGCGCCACATTTCCGGCATTTCATCAAATCTGCAGGGATTGTGTTTCGTGTCGGACGAGGTTTTGCTTTGACCACATCGACCTTCTTTTCGACATCAGATGGTGTCTTCTTCTTGACCTCGGACATGTTCAATGCCTTTGCATCAACTTGCGTCTGCTGCATTTTCTTTTCCTTAACTGGTTTCGGCACCGGTTGCTCACCGAAGGAAATCTTGTCTCTCGGGTGCGCTTGCCGGTGCTGGCTCTTCTTTTCACTCAATGTTTTCATTGCTTCTTCATCTCCTTTACAATTTGCAGTTGAATCTCTTTTGGTGACTCGACACTCTCAATGCCAACCTCGATGATATCGCCTACAACAAGGTCATCGACTTGATGACCGTAGACGCCTCCGACGACATCAGGAGCAATTTGTACGAGCGCCAATGAATGGTTGATGTACGATACAACACCATGTGTCGTATTTCCAACAGCATTGGTCAAAACCCCGTATCGGGATGCAGCATCGCTACGATCAATCAAAGAGGCCAAACTAGAGCGAACTGTACCAACAAATTGTTGGCGAAATTGCCGATCAGAACCAAACCATAGCGTCCAAGCCGTTCCAGCATAATTGGACTGCATTCGCCCTGGTTGAAGCAGCTTTAGGTGCTGTTCATGGCTGATTCCAGTCCACTCATACGCATGGCGCTTCAAGCCGTAGAGTTTGTACTTCGGCGTCTTGAACAACCAGCGTAACCACCAGCGACGAACATCGACAGTTTTGATAACATCGTATTCGCTTCGAAGGCTTGAAATCAATCCATCTTCGACATCGCCGAATTTGATACAAGAATCTGTTTTGACGATATCCCAAGTCGGAAGATTGTGAATGAAGGCATCGATGTCCTCCGTTTTCGTGGATGAATCGAATCCACTGTTGAATTCGTGTAGGACACTACACAGGAGATCCTGGTGCAAGTACGGGAAGACAACTGAACCACCTGCACTTTGCTCATCAGTAATGGAGGACTCTGGATGCGTCATGAAATTGACGCCGATGATGGCCGGACACGCCTCGCCTGTCGCATCGACGTACATGTGGCGTAAATCAGAAGCAATCTCGTCGATTTCCTTAGGATCAAATCGAACAGATTCTTTGGCATCTTGGACGTAGAATCCGGTTTCCTCTTCGAACGTTACAGTCCCATAGAGGTGCTTCAATTCAGCGACAAGAACAACCCTGCTCATGACGATTGCAAGATCTACTTCTCGACGTTGACGGCCGTTGAAATTACGGTGGACTCGTACATTTCTGTGAACGTTGAGAACACCTGGCATAGATTCTATCTTCTTTGCAAACACCTCCTCGTGCGCATGAATCACGGGTCGACGGATGTTCACGATGCCCAGCCTCCTTGATGGCGCATCTCTGTCAAGTCTATGCCAAACAGAGATCGTCGTCCGATTCCATGAACCGGACAATCGGAACAGGACTCAGAAGGAGTACTAGCGCAGATGCAAAAGCGGATATCCACATCGAAACGTGAAGAATTGACAATGACAG
>CALDQY010000105.1 GCA_937911445.1 uncultured Rhodobiaceae bacterium
AGGAACGGTTGGAGACCGCTTCCATCCAACATCAGGTTCATCTGTGGGTGTGCGTAGAACGGTAGGGCAATCAAAAGGTTCGTCAGGAGCATGGTCAGGAACAACGTGCTCAAGATTGTCGAGTCACGTCGGCGGAACATGTTGAGTGCGACCTGTGCAGCGTATGCGAGGAACAGAATTGCAGGACCAACGACGAATCCCTTCCAACCAAGGCTTGCAGCACCGAATGCTACACCTGCAAGAACTGCATTGGCCATAGCATACTGTCGCTCTTGTGCAACTGCACCCATGGCTCGAAGCATATCGAGCGGATGGATCGATGTGGTTCGAACGAGACGTTCTGAACCAGCGTACTTGACAGCACGTAGGTAGAACATGAACCCAATAGCGATGAACAACATAACGAACGAATCGTGGTCTGCTAATCCCCATGTAGAGTGTGTGACGTGAGCAGGCATGAAGGCAATTAGCCAAGCAGCGATGACACCCGCTGCCTTGCCGAAGTGGTCTCGTGCGATGGCGGCCACTGGTAGAATGGTCAATGCACCGTAGATAGCAGGGAGAGCAAGCATGCTCCACCAAACTGCATCCTCACCGAGGAATGGTTGCAAAATCATGGCCCCGATGGCTAGACTCCATGAGAACAATGGAGGACGTGGGTTGATTCCACCGATTGGGTAGAATCGATCTGCATCAACGACTAGATGAGCGTTCTGAGCGAGAATATAATCGACAACGCGCTTCATGTACCAAGGGTCAGAACCTCCAGTCATGTCGAATCCGTCGGTTCCAAGAGCGTGCATCGATGGGACTGCATACCACTGGATACGAATGACGAGACCAACAAGGAAGGCGACAACGGTCAAAAGACTGGCCCAATGAGCGTTCCAGAATTGACGCGCACCGCTTGGGCGGTGTTCTTCACGGTTGGACCAGCCACCGTATTTCTCGTGGTTTCCGATCAATGAGATAGCGACACCAATGAAGAAAGTAATGGCGAGCCAAATGAGTGGAGCCCAAGATTCTTCGAAGGTTTCATTGGTCCAAAATCCTGCTTCCAACCAAGAACCGACTTGGAAGAGAATCCAAAGGGAAGTCAGCGTCATGGCTCGAGTAAACCAACGCTCTGCGACCATTCCAGAAACAATGATTGCAACGATTCCCGTAAGAAGGGCAGAATAGTAGCCGACAAAGCCGTTTGCTTCGACACCACCTAGGCCACCAAGGCGTAGGCGATCTGCGACGCTTCCTTGATCGAAATGCCAGATGGTGGCCAAGTGAGCTGCAGCCCAAATTAAGAGAGCGATTTGCAATGGTAGTGCTTGACGATTCCAACCAGATTCGACTGTATTGTAGGAAAACCATCCCTTGTCACCTGCTGGGTTGAGAACACCACGACCAGCTACACCGACGAGAAGACCGATGATCGGGAACACGGTGAACCATGTGAAAAAGACGAAGCCTAGAGCGGTTTCTTGGAAGGTCGAGACATTGTAGGGCTGGCCACCCGTGAATAAGTAACTGAACGGAAGGTAAGCATCTGGCAGATAATATGCTTCTTCATCGCCAGTCGCGGGTACGTATCCGTCGTAGTAAACTGCGCTTGCTATGTCAAGTGCTGCGTGTACACCGACACCAGCGAAGACAAGCATGGTCATCCATTCGTATCGTTCACGAGTATCCAGCAGATATCCACCAAAGAGCACCACGAGGAACGTGAAACCAACGAATCCGTCGGTTTGTGACTCTGCAACTCCGGCACCAACAAGAGCGAGAACAAACATAGCGAGGGAGATTTGTGTTTGAGAAATCGACTCTGGAAGGGATCCTAGTTGACGGAGGATGCGAGGAGTGACAGCCAAGAGACCGGCGACTCCGGTGATGATGACTGGCATCATCGCATCGTTGTTCAGTTCAACATCGATGGACATGAGCCCGTCGACGTAGTTTGCTAGTATTGCAATCAGCACTGCTAGAGGGGCAATAAGCCAACTCAAAACAGGGCGTTGCGAGGTCTTTGATACCTTTTCCATTTCTTTCCCTCAGAGGATTGCTCGACAGCAGCAAGGCTGGAGCGTTTTGGCCACTTTTGACCCTCTTTTAACAATGACGATGAGGGAATAGAAAAAAAACGGTCGACGTCATCGAATTTGTTGAATCACAGAGCACGGTGTCCGATGTCGGTTCTGTAATGCGAACCTTCCAGTCGAATTTGCTGCAACCGTTGGTAAGACAAATCATGTGCCTTTTGCAAGGTTTCTGCGACCGATGTGACCGACAGAACACGTCCACCGGATGAGACAAGATTGTTTTCTTCATCACGTGCAGTTCCCGCATGGCTGACCCAAGTTTCTGATGTATCGCTCCCGTGTCCAGCTCCATGGATGCTTCTCCCTTTGACGGCGAATTGAGGATAACCCTCAGAAGCGAGGACCACAGTAAGGGCATGGTGAGGGTGGAACGCCACGTTGAGACTGGACAATTGGTCGTTTGATGCAGCGTACAGCAGTTCACCAACATCTCCATCAATAAGCGGAAGCGTTACTTGGCATTCAGGATCTCCGAATCGGACGTTGAACTCAACGACGTAAGGGTCACCGTTCTCATCGATCATAAGACCGACGTAGAGAACACCTCTGTAGGGGATATTCATCGACGAAAGGTGAGAAAACATAGGCTCCACAATTCGTTCAATGGTCTTTCGATGGATGGCTTCGGTTACCACCGGAGCAGGACAATATGCACCCATGCCACCGGTGTTTGGCCCTTTATCACCATCAAATACTCGCTTGTGATCTTGACTCGGCGGTAGACAGACGTATCCAGAACTGTCCATAACAACCAACATACTGGCTTCTTCTCCAGGTAAGAACCGTTCAAGAAGGACGTGTCCATCTGTCTCTATGGATTGTTGAATAAATTCAACAGCTTCGGTACGATCAGCAGTGACTACAACGCCCTTTCCACCAGCGAGGACATCACGCTTGATGACCCATGGCTCCTTGGAACGTGCATCAAGATAGGCATCGATGTCAGAAGTAGCATCGAGAACATCGTAGTCTGCTGTTGGAACGCCTGCTGCATCCATGGCCTTCTTCGCAAACAACTTGGAACCCTCCAATTCAGCATGAACTTG
Source organism: uncultured Rhodobiaceae bacterium (assembly GCA_937911445.1). Classification (GTDB taxonomy): domain Archaea; phylum Thermoplasmatota; class Poseidoniia; order Poseidoniales; family Poseidoniaceae; genus MGIIa-L2. Next base: position 3,137 of record CALDQY010000105.1, read on the forward strand.
CTGTGGGCCGAAGCAAGGAATGCCAGCCTCGAGGAGTTGATCCGCTAGACCATCACACAATGGCGCCTCAGGCCCGACAACGACAAAATCAACGTCCAATTGCTTCGAGAGATTGACCAAGCCAGCGATATCTGAGGCTGCAACATTATGATTGGTACCATAATGCTCCGTTCCTGCATTACCAGGCGTGGTGTGTATCTCATCGATGGAAGCCGAGGTAGAGAGGGCAAGACACAAGGCATGCTCACGTCCACCCCCGCCAACAACAAGGACAGTTCGACTCATGTTTCGTCCTGAAAGAAAGGGCTGATAATTCAACCGCTTCGGCTTTCAGAGAACAACAGTCTTCATGTGCTTGTTTGGCTTGGTTTACGTATGAGTGATGTAGCAGAAGCAACAGAAATGGGTGTTTTCCTTCTCGTACTGATGACGCTTTGGCTCTATCTGCCAGGTTTCATCGCCAACACATTCGCTATGATGTGGGGAAAATGGTTGCCAAAAACGGGTTACGGACCATGGCCAATCGATGGCGGAAGAGTCATGAGTGATGGAAACCGCATGCTCGGAGATGGGAAAACGTGGAACGGCCTCATCGGAGGTTCACTCACTGCAGGTTTGCTTTGTATGTTGCAGGTTGCCATCGTTGGAGCCTCATTTGATGAAACATCTGTGTTCGCCTCACCACTCACTGGATCAGATGGGGCTTGGTTTTCGGTTGGAGGGCCGTGGGTGACCGCATACATTCTCGGTTCGTTCCTTGGATTCGCCTGCCTCGTGGGCGACATGACTGGTTCGTTCTTCAAGCGACGTAGAGGACTCAAACGCGAAGGGGATGTTTCCTCGAAAGCACCTCTTCTCGACACATTGCCTTTCGCAATCATGGTCTTCCTGTGGGGCCAACTGTTCTTGGGGCCGTCGGTTCTTGCTTCGAGTGAATTACTTTTTCCAATGGCCATCATCGTTGTGATCACGCCAATTCTCCATCGATCCTTCAACCTGATTGGGTATGCTATCGGCTGGAAAGACGTTCCGTACTAAACAGAGAAGGGTTGATTTTCCCCTTTGTCTTGGGGCAAACATGCGAACTGCAACGTTTCTGATAATTGTCATGCTCACTTCAGTCACACTTTGCTCACCAGTCCTTGCCTCTGCACCCTCGGATGGCTCAACTGTCACCGTTACTGATTCAGTTTCTTGGAACGGTGGCACGTTCGATGGCGAAATCATCATCAAAGACGGAGCTGAATTGCATTGGACAGGAGACGTTTCCGTCGAACAGGATGCAAAAATTACCATCGAAGAAGGGGGCATTCTTCACTTGGACGAAGCAAATATGGAATCGCAAAATGCCGCTTCAACCCTCCTAATTTACGATGGAACAGAAATCGAAATTGACGAGAACATTGATGATGCATCCGCTACAATGACGGTTTTCTTTAGCATCGATGTCCCTGAAAACGCCTACCTTAATCTCACCATCGATGGTGTAACGAACGGAGAGATTACCGGAGATAGCGCTTCGTTTACCGTTGATTTGAATCAGCCAGTGGTCATTGCTGTCGACCACTATTATCCGATTATGTTTGGAATCACGCACATCGAATTGTTCCACTCAAATGCTGAGTTACTGACTCTGAACGCAGACGAACTCTCTCAGACTGGTGGCAACATCATATGGAACCAGGCAACCTTTAGCATCGAAAATTACGGAACATTTGTCTCAGAACAATCAACGATTATGGCTGCCGAGATTGTTTGCATTGGTCCTTGTTCAATTGAAGATTCAGCCCTCTATGGCAGTGGACCAATCCACGTTGCAGACGGATCAAGCCTTGACTTTGTTGAATCGAGTATGCTCGGTTCACGAACCGATGAAGACATCATTCTTCATGATCAGGCGAGTATCGACTACACCAATTCAACTGGTACGGGAGGATATACAGATGCCTGGATTCGACTGCTCTCTACACGCGAATTGGTTGTGAATGCGCCCATTGCTACAGTGGTCGCTACTGGAATCGGCTACAGTGGAAGCACCATCAACACCATCATCAACGGCGATCTCGATGATACAAATACTTGGAAAGTGAACATCGGAACAAACGAGCAGAAGCGTATCGTTGAATGGCTCGATGGAAATGGAGAGTATGGACAAGAATCTGGAACCATCAAGGTCACCGTGGAAACAAACTGGGGCAATTTTGTGGCCGACATGGCCGCTCCTCAAACCTCTACTGCAACCATCAACGTTGTCTATCCTCAACTCAGTATCGACAAAGTCGAACCAGAGGCAGCAACTGCTGATACGGGAAGGACTCACGGTGTCATGGTGACCGTTTCCAATACTGGTTCCATTTCAGTGAATCCAAACGTCCGTTGCTACGTTGGTGATGATGAAGCGGATACAACTGCAAACACTGCAAATTGGGCAGTAGAACCCGGCCAGACAAAGGATGTTCCAATCTCATGGTATCATTACGATGATGAAGCGGTTCAATTAACATGCAAATTCCTCTACCCGGATGTACTCGATCCTGTCAGCAACCTCATTGCGAGTGAAGCTGGAATGACCTCAGGAGAAGTGTCCTTCACAACTGCTGAAGAGGTTGAAGAGTTACCAATCATTCTTTATTCAGGCATCATCCTGATGGTCGTTGTCTTTGCGGCGATTATTGCAGTTCGAGCAACCAAGGAGACTTCAAAGGAGTATATTTCAGAGGAAGCCGGATTACCCGAAATGGAATCCGAAAACGCTGTTCAATCAGAGTCATCTGAGCAACAAGAAGAATGGCTAGATGCCGATGGCAATCCAATCATCGGAAATGATTGAATTTAGCAGGTGTTCATGTCCCAAGGACCTTCTTTGTTGGAATCGAAATCGAGTTCCCAACCTACATCGTCTTGGACAACAACAAGTTCATCGCCATTCGAAATGGTATTTGTAATCGTTACTTGGAATGTGTAGCAGTCATCTTCATCGTAAAATGATTCGAGGTCAAGGTATTCTGTACCTACAGTGTCTGTAGCAGGACCTGGCATCGCAAACCACCCGTTGACGCTTACACCAGCATCTCCTCGGCAGGAGGTTGCTGTTGTACCTGAAACTTCGATGTAAGGGAAACCTTCTGTAGCGCTCGGACAGCCCTGTGAACTCGATTCGCCATACACAACAGTGTTACCGCGCATAATGACCATCTCAAGTGTGTAATCTCCTTCAACCCAGATACCATTTGCATCTGTGTGCCCTCCACCATCGAGGTGTTCGTGGCTTGTTGGCAGTAATCCCGCCATCATTTCGACTACAATTCCATCAATTTCGGTCGTTGTAGTGCCCTGTTGTCCTGAACCGCTCGATTCAGTCTTGGTAACTGGAGTAATTTTCACACCAGAATCCAAAACTTCTCTTGTCATAAATTCGGGGTTGATGTCGATTGTTTGAGTGGTCTCACCACTGGTTACAGAAATCATGTATTCGATCGCTGGTGTTGTTGGGCAACTACCAGAATTGCATTGCCATGCATTACCAACGAAGATCTCGGAAATAGGAACTGTAAATCGGGCAGATTCTTGCGAGAGTTCCTTAGAACTCGACCACTTTTCCACACCATCCGCAGTGATGACCGCATCAACAGAATTTGCAGAACCAATGACTCGGAAGGAAATCTCATCTGATTCCTCCTTGAGCTCAAGATCACTGATTCCGAATGAGCCGCTTTCAGGCATAAACATCGAGACCCCATATGGTCCCGCAGCAAGAAGAATTGCAAGAACAGCAGCACCACCCATGCGCATTGGATCTACGCCAGATTCTGACATGTGTTGGCCTGCATAGAGCGCGCCGATACCGATAACCAAAACACCGAGAACAACAATCAAACCCCAGGCTCCACCTTGAAGGGAAAGTAGACCCCCAATGACGATGACAGCCCATCCAACGGAGGTTAAGATCGTTGAGATATCTGGACCCTCGCTTTGCTCAATGGCTTGAGCAAGTGCGCTTGTGTCGTCGGCCTTTGCTTCCTCCTCGGCAGGTTTGGAGGGTGTTGTTTCTTCTGCTGCAGTAGCTTTGCTCAAAAGTCCACTCATATTCTCAACTCATAGAACCCTCGCATGGATAGGTTATGAACCCAACCCCATTAGGGGTGGCTTTTGTCTTAATTTGTAGGTTACAGACCGGGAGCGGCTTCACGCCACTCTTCTTCTTCATCATCGGCATTGATGAAACGCCGACCTGCTACTGCTGCTGCGAGAGCAACCATCGATAGAGCAGGGATGATTTCGAAGCCGGGAAGGTAGATGCCACGGACGTAAATGGTGATCATTTGTGATTCACGATCGCAGCCACCGTTCTTACAAGAGAAGTCGGATTCTGCATAGAAGTCGAGTGTGTGGTATGCATCGGTCCAACCTTGTGTCTTCGGTGTTCGAATTTGGATTCGTACCTTTGCTGGAGCGACCATTGGCTCGACGTTGACCTTGCTGATTGGGATGTTGATGTTGAAGCCAGCATCCTCAAGCGTTTCACGGGAGTTCTCGGAGATTCCGACCTTCATGAAGTCGTATTGGTTACCGAGGTTGTAGACCTTGAATTCGAAGTCCTTGTCGGTCTTTGGCATTAGTTGAACGAAGGGTTCAACCGCTTCGACTTGCAGGAGAGCAAACTGAGTGATGGAGACAATCATCGAAGCACCGGAGGTTGCAACGTTGAGCGGAGGTACACCGCTGATTTCTTGGACGCTTCCTTGAACGACAAGACTGCGTGCTTGCATTGTCATGAACGGTTGTGCACGAACAACAACTTGGAAGTCCTCTTCACTGTTCGGGCCCACGTAAATGTCACCCGGCGCAGCGGCTGCCAAACCATCCGAGGTAACGGAGAGGGCGATCTTCTCAATGTATTGCGTTGGATTCGATGCTGTACAGGTCGTGAAACCAACCAAAGTCGAACCTGGCTTGACGTCGACCTTGATTTCCGCAGGCTGGCACGTAATCGATACAGCAGCAGTCGGCACTTGTGCTTGAGCAGGTACGGCTACCAGCAACAAGGATGCGAGATAAATCAGTAGAACGGTAAAGGTGCTCTTACGGGTTGACATCGTGCTCACTATCCTCACCCACCCTATCGACCCTCATAACCATTGTGTCGTGAAGTGTCCCCCAAGAGAGCGAATGGAGTGGGCCTGAAGGGATTTGAACCCTTGACCGCCCGGTTATGAGCCGGGTGCTCTAACCAACTAAGCTACAGGCCCCAAACCATCCTGAGAACAGGACCTTCATGAGTTTGCCGAATCGAACATTGCGAGGGACGATTGCGATGGCTTGGTCTTGGCACGAACCAACGCTTCGCATGAATCTCGGATCTGCTCAGGTACGAAAACGAGAATACGCTCATCGGATTGTGTGAGTGAACGGATAAGCGGTGAATGTTCCGCTGCGTCTCGGCCATCCTCCAGAATGATGCCCTGTTCGTACGGCATGTAACCACGTTTTCGGATCGAAGCAGTGATCAGGTCGTGTTCAGCATCGAATCCTTGTTGACTGAGATGGGCTGTAATCTCATCTTTGACCATAGCAAACATCTCGGTTGTCAACGATGGAATTCTCAACGACTTGTGATAATCTCTGCGAGCTAACAAACGTGATGCGTAACCTGACAAAATTTCGTCAGAATGATTCGCAAATCGGCCCATGGCGACTTTGATGTGGGCATCATGCAGCGAGGCATATTGATCTGGCGTCAATGATTCATTGAGGAGCATCTCATGGATTTCACCATCCAATTCCAGCACTCCGCTTTGAGCCAACTGTCGAGCACGTGCAAGCATTCGGACAAGGTAGGATTGAGTGAGCATGTTGACTTTGTGAAAGTATACCTGATTGTACATGTGATATCTCGTCACGAGATAGGCCTCAATCGCTGGCAATCCCCAGGTTTTCACATACAATCTTCCCTCATCGTTGACACGTAGTGCACGAATGACCCGAGCACTGTCAAATCCACCGATTTGTGCACCTGTGTTGGCTTGGTCACGGATCATGTAATCCATTCGATCAACATCGAGCTGACTGCTGATGATTTCCTTGAGAAACGGAGCGATTGGAACACCGTTGCACTCCTGTTGCCCGTCAAGAAGAGCAAAGAGACGCTGTTTTCGTTCTTCACCGAGAACATCAGCGAGGACTTGCCCAATCTCTGAGTCCTCGCTCTCAAGAAGAATTCTGCCCCAGTGTTCGTGGGAATGGAACGTAGCAAAGACCTCCGGTGTCTCGAGAAGATGAGAATATGGTGGATGGCCGATATCGTGGAGCAATGCACCAATTTGAACCAACTCAGCATCGGAGTCCGAGAGCAGGCCAGGTTGAACTTCCTGTAAAGAGGAAGTCAACTCACCTGCGAGAAAGTATGCACCAAGGGAATGTGCAAAACGCGTGTGGGTCGCAGACGGAAAGACAAATTCACAGGTTGAGAGTTGTTGGATGTTCCTCAAACGCTGGAATTCATGTGTGTCGATGATACGTGCGTGATGGGCTGGAACCAGAACGTCGCGATGGATTTCATCGCGAATCACGCGGTCTCGCATGTCTTTTCCTGTTCTTGCCTTCCATTTCAAGGCATCTCTTCTGATAATGGCCGAGGGGAAGTGATATGCATCTCGACCTAAAGGGGCACTCATGGCAGATGGTCTCAAAGGCTTCCTCGCCCGATTATCGACTGACGATCCTGAGACAAATGGACCCCGATTGTGGGTCATGTTTGCGATTTCCTTGTTCCTCGTGGCTACACTCAACTGGTATGCCATGGTACGGGAACCATCGGTTGTTGATGTTGACGAATTGACCGATTACATCAACGAAGTAGTCAAGGTTGAAGGTCAATTGATTTCATGGGTCGAAGACCCATACAACTCCGGTGATGATCGACTTGATGCCATTATCGATGACGGCACCGGTGTTGTGGAATTGCGGTGGTATCGCCCAGCAGAATTACCGCCAATAGGAACGAACGTGACAGTGATTGGAGATGTTATTGAATACGAAGGACGAATGTGGCTACAAGCGCTTGGTGCTGGAGCAATGAATTGGGACAAGGAAGACATTCCTGCTGCGCCCTTGTTGGCAATCTCCGATGTTGCGCTGAACCCAGAGGACTATGATGGTAAAGTCATTCAATTGTCAGGATTCATGTCCAAATCGATTGCACCCGATGTATCATTTGGTACGGCTAGACTTGGAGACCACCCCAACTATGGAAACTCAAATCATCAAATCGGGATGACCATTCACTCCGCAACTGGAGAATGGATTGAAGCAGGCTCAAAGGTGACCGTTCAAGGTGTCCTCTCCTACCAACAACGAGAGTTGCGCTGGAATCTTGCCGTCCAAGGACCCGAAATTGTCATTGACAGAAATCACCCCATTGAAATCCCGTTGCTCGACTGGTCCTCACAATCGACATGGATGTACTCATCTGGCCGAACCGTAGACGTTGCAGGTACATTGTCCATCCTCGACGGAGAATGGCAACTTGAGGGCTCTTCTGGCTCTCCTTTGTGTGTCTTACCAAGCCAAGATGATGTCGATTCCGCTGATTCACTGAATGGAAGCGACATTCGCATGCGAGGTCGACTCGTATGGAACACTGCGTCCTCATCATGGTGCCTCGACAAAGGAGACGGATCGAACCCTGATTTGATTGCAACATCATCCATCGATGATTTGTTGGTGATGCTCAGCGCAAATCCTTCGGCGATCTTCGACAACCCTGGACAGGTTTACACAGTAACTGCGTACATGAAATACGCTCTCGAACCAAGTGTTGAAGATGAATCTGCTTATTTTACCGATTCTCAAGGTTACACCCCTGGTTGGACAAGCATAGCGGTCACGATTCCTGGACCACGCGCAACCTGGCTCGAAGCCGGTCAAGCCGTTACAGCAGAGGTCACCATCGCCTGGGATGACGAAAATATGCGAGCTGAATTGCTCGTAGAACAACTCACGGAAGGCCAAAAGGCGTCTCCGATGACACTGCTTTGGGGAGATGGAGCCATCGATTGGGGCTATGACAAAAACAAGATTGTTCGAATCAACGGCAAGGCTACAGAAGAGAATGGTACATGGTATCTCTCCGAACCTGGTAGCGACAAGAGAATCCTACTAGATGCTGTGAACAATTGCATCGGTTTGGATGAGCTCCATCTCGGCACGGCTATGCAATGGGAGGGTAGATTGCTTCAAGTTGAAGACCCTGATTCGCTTGCCATGATTTACACCCTCAGCAGCGCTGATGTTGATGACAACGACAACGATGGGCTCAGCGATGCCCTCGAGTCGGCATTCGGAACGAGTTCAAACAACGAAGATACGGACGGAGATGGAATAAGCGATCGTCAAGAATACATCGACCAATCCTAGGTGATTTGATGATTGAAGCATACTTCCATGAACTTTGGTGGCTCCTTGGCGCATTGTTCTTTGGCGTCATGCTCGGTTCACTCACAGGATTGATTCCTGGTTTCCACGTCAACAACGTTGCGCTCATTCTCCTTGCTCTTTCTCCGGGATTGCTCGAATTGGGCATACCGCTCTCTGCCGTCGCCGCCATTATTGTATCAACAGGCACTGTTCACACTTTCTTGAATTACATCCCATCCGCATTGATTGGAGCACCTGATGGCGATACGGCGTTATCGCTGTTACCCGGACATCGAATGTTGCTGGCAGGAAACGCTGCACGAGGTGTTGCCTGGTCTGCACGTGGTTCACAGTTGGGTCTGTTCTTGTCGCTCCCTCTTATCGTCGTGGCCCGGATTGCTTTCGGGCCTGAGCTTAACTGGTACAATGGACTACGTGACTGGCTTCCTGTGATTTTGCTGGTGATCTCATTGCTCTTGCTCGCCACGGAAACAACACGTCTCGATTGGCCGAAATGGGTCCAGAAGATAACCGGTAAGCGCCTTGGTAACGACAGTCGTTTAGCAGGGTTCGTTGCTGCAACTGTGTTCTTTTTGCTCGCAGGCCTTTACGGCTGGGCAGTGTTTGAACTTCCCGTTGACAGTCCAGTTGGTATGCCGTCTCCGTCACTTTTGCTTCCAAGTCTTGCAGGTCTGTTTGGAATTGCTAACCTATTGGATATCTACGCAACGACCAGTCACCTACCTCCTCAAAAGGAAAACTGGGACCTTCCACCGGTCAAGCCCCTCATCGCTCCTTGTTTCTGGTCGGCTGTCGCTGGAGCGAGCATGGGTGTTCTTCCAGGGATGACTGCCTCACAGGCGACCGTTCTTGTGATGGGTGGCAGAAACGTAGCCGCAAAGGTGCAAGGCAAAGAAGGATACGGCATGGATTGGGAAACCCGCCGGTTAACCGAACTAAGCGATGAGGAGTTGCTTGAAATTGCAGTGGCTGAAGCAGAGGATGGCTACGAAGGACCGCAAACAAAACAGGATCTCGAAGTAATTGCCATTCTCTCTGCTGTCAACACTGCTGTTACTGTCATGGTTCTCGGCTTCCTGTACATTATCGGACGTTCACGCTCCGGTGCAACATTAGCACTGAAAATGATGTACCCGATTGAGACGTGGAATTCAACACAACCAACTGCAGACTTCGTACGTTTGCTTGCTGTTACACTTGCAGCTGGAATCATGGCCATGCCAATCATGAAAATTGTAGGAAAGGGAATGTTGCGATTGCATGCAGCAATTCCTCTCCAGTCCATGGTCATGGGTGTGATCATTTTCGTCACTGCGTTGGTCTGGTTATCAACCGGATTTGTTGGAATCGGTGTGCTCATTGTAGGAACCATTCTCGGTTTGATGCCACCACGTATCGGAATCCGACGAAGTCATGGTATGGGCATCATCTTGGTACCAATCATGATTTACACCTTTGCTCAGATGGCCGACAGCTTTGGTTTCATTTGAAATCCAGAGGATTCCACGCACCAAAAGATATGAGGGGGAAGGCGTTGGCTAGAGCGTCGATGCTGTATGCGAATTGAGTCCGTTTTTCTTCTTGTTCTGATGCTTTTGGTCCCGCTTACACCTTTGGTTGAACCAACAGAAGCCGTTTCTGCCCGCAGCCAGCCTTGCGGTGGTTCGATATGCATCAACGAAGTCATGCCAAATCCGAACGGGTACGATGATGCCGTTTGGCCGAATGGCGAATGGCTAGAACTACACAATTCTGGAACGACATCTGTTGATGTAAGGAATTGGTATTTCTCCAACAAAGCCGCAAAGACGTTGACGTTGGATTCGAACTCCATTGTAGGATACGACGCTGCGAACGCATCAACCTACACCCTCGCTCCAGGTGATTACATGATTGTCGCTCGAAACGGTGCAAGCAACTTCTATGTTGCAAACTCCAACGATTTCATGACACTTTACGACTCCTCAAGCGGATGGATCGATGAAGCCACTTGGAATTCGAGTTCGAGTGGAGTAAGTCTCGAAGAAGACCCTGCAAGCGCCTATAACGACTGGATTCCAACATCAAACCCAACGCCTGGTTCACCGAATTCTGGCGGAGGTACAGGCGGCCCAACCTATGTTCAAAGCGATGTCATCATCCATGAGGTCATGGCCGATCCTTGGCCAAGTTACGATAACGCCACTTGGCCCGGCGGCGAGTGGGTTGAAATCTACAACAACGGTACTTCGACCATCGACCTCACTGGTTATTGGTTGCAGGACCTTGCAGGGAACATGATTCAACTTGATGAGAATCATCTCGTTGGGGCCTCATCCGATGCAGAAACAATGCTCATCTATTCTCAAGAGACTCGTGTCATCGCAGTCAACGCCACCTCAAACAGCGGTGTGCTCAACAACGGCCAAGAAACCCTTCGGCTTTACCTCCCGAACGGTAGTATCGGCGATGAAGTGATGTGGAGCTCCAACCAACCAGGGTTTTCAATCGAAGCCAACCCAAGCGGAGGAATGTGGCAATACTCTACCTATCCTACACCGAACGCAACCAATGCTGCGAAACTAACAGACATTACTGCATCTGGTGACGTTCACTTGAATGAGATATTGCCAGTCAGTACCATGGATGGTAGTGCTGCGCCTGATGGCGAATGGGTTGAGTTCTATAATGCTGGAACGACCCCAGTGGATCTCAATGGTTGGTCCATCATCGATGGTATGGGGAACGTCACTTATCTCGATCCTGGAACCATCGTTGCCAACAGTTCACAAGGAAGCACGATGATTGATGGTGGTGAACGTCGACTGGTCGAATATACTGGAGAAACTCGACTCTGGGACAACCACAACCATCTCGTCGTCCGAGAAGCAAGTGGCTCCATTGTCGACATGGGATTCTACACAACGAACTACGGTCCTGATGTTTCTCTTATTCGAGGACAGCAATATCACGACCCATGGACTCCATCGATTTCTCCTTCTCCAGGTCAACCCGAACCTACTCCAACGCCAACAACAGGCGACGTTCGTATTACAGAGGTTCTCCCAGATGCTATCGGAAGCGATTCTGCTTCATATCCAAACGGCGAATGGATTGAGATTCAAAACACGGGAACGGAGGAGGTCGATGTTGCTGGATGGCGTTTCTCTGCATCGGGTCGAACGCTCATTCTCCACCAGTACAACATGCCCGATAAATCCGACACCATCCTCCAAGCAGGAGAAACTACGTTGATTGCTCTCAATGGTACATCGCAGTTCTATCTGAAGCATACAACACCGGATCAAATCTTCCTTTACGATGGAAACGGTGTTGCTGTTCATTCTGCACAATGGACCCATACGCTCGAAGGTGTTTCGTTAATCAACAATACAGAATCCCATGCAGGTGCTGGTCCTTTGGGGACAAACGCCCCATCCTCTACGACAACGTGGGGTGTTGAAGATTGGCTCAACGCTGCTTGGATGACCCCCGGCGAAGAAAATCCAGTCTGGTCTGCGTATACGGGAAGTGAAAGCCTCGTTGTCACCGAAATCGTGACCTCTTGCGACCTTCCATCATTCCAACCTGCGGCGGATTGGATTGAGTTGTACAATGAAGGAAACGAAGACATCAATTTGAGTCGTTGGATGGTGGGTGCTGATTACACCTCGAACCCACTCATGGGACGCCAATTTATCGACGCAAGCATGCTTTGGGAGTCGATGTCCAACAACACAATTCTCGCGCCAATGGGTCGTGTCGTCGTCGAACTTCAGTACGACATCTTCGGACCTGATTTGGACGATGTGAGTTCGATGGACTTGATGAATCCTGATGGAGAACTTCTGCTCTCAATTACGCCTCCAGAGTCTTCACTTAGCACAACATGTGGATCCTATGGATACAACGCCACAAACGACGAATGGGTCGAATTCCTTTGGCCGACCCCCGGCACACCTGAGCCAGACGCAAGCATGATGGCTTCCATCGACGACATCAAATTCAGTTCCATCATGTGGGACGGTGTATCATCCATTTCAACCGAAATGGAATTCTTTGAACTCACAAACGTCGGAAGTGAAGCTGCCATGCTCAACGGGTGGACGGTCAAGCGGATTGCTTCGGATGGAACATCGTTTGAGTCCACCATTACCAACCTCCAAATCGGTGCGTCATCGTCTGTCAAACTCTCAAACGATGTTGCAGCATTGGAATTATTTGAGGACGGTAATATCCTTGACATGGGTGCTGCCATGGAGAACCCTATCTATCTGCTCGACAGTGGCATGGCCTTGCAACTCATCCACCCAACCGGGCTGGTAGCCGACACCATCGTCTACAAGAACGGTCCGGTGGACACAGAAGGTTGGAATGGAGTTTCTCTCTCAGAACCCGTAAGCAGCATCGACAATCTCATTCTCTATCGTGGGGATGGCTGTGGTGTCATGACCGATACGAATCAATCCGCTGATTGGCATCAGCGCTGGGGACGTCTGGGCGCAAGTGATTTCTGTGGCGATGTACAATTCGATGATGCAACGTCGATTACACCACTCATTGCTCCAGAGCATGGTTTGATGGATTTGCTCAACTGGATCGATGGGGCACAAACGTCCCTCTACGTCCACCTCTACATCCTCCAGTCAAGCGAGTTGATGCAGGCGCTCATTGATGCACATGATCGTGGTGTGAACGTTGTCCTAGTCCTCAATGAACCAGAGGACTGGTGGAATTCAAACGACAAACAAGGGCAAGAAGCCTATGCCTATGCACTGAAGAATGCTGGTCTTAGCGTCCACTGGTTCGGAGGCTCAGGAGACGACCCGTACCTCTATCTCCACGCCAAGGTTGCTGTACGTGATGATGCTTCAGTATGGATCGGCTCTGGTAATTGGAAAGCCTCCTCCTTGCCGTACGATGGTGATCGTGGAAACCGAGACTGGGGAATCATCGTCGATAGTGTCCAACTCGCCAACAATGTTCGAGCAAAGATGACGTTCGATGAAGAGTCCATGTACGTCCAAGCCGTCTCACCGGTTGCACCAACAAATTCCTATTCCATTCCAGAGGCACAAAACATCGACCAAGCAACAGCAACGAGTTTCACAGGAACCTACAGTGGCCAATTGCTCACGTGTCCTGACGATTGTGTTGATGGGTTAACCGAGATGATTCAGTCTGCAGAGGACGAAATTCTGCTTTCCTTGCAATACCTCGATCTCGATTGGAAATGGGGTTGGGGAGAAAATCCAGTAGTTTCAGCGTTGGAGCAGGCTGCGATGGATGGCGTGTCCATTCGCTTAATCATCAACGGCGCCTACCTTGACGAAGACATCCAGGATGTTGTCGACCGAATCAACAACGATTGGAACATCACGTTCGGCTGGGATGCTTCCGCGGTCATCATGAGCGAGGACGATGATGTCATGAAACTTCACAACAAAGGGGCCATCGTTGATGGCGAATCGGTCCTTGTTTCAAGCATCAATTGGGGCGATTCAGCGATGGTTCGCAATCGTGAGATGGGACTCATTATCACCTCTACCGAGGTAGCTGAACCCTACATCCAATCGTGGTATGCTGATTGGAACCGTCTTGACAATGTCACGGATACCGATAACGATGGGATGCCAGACATCTACGAGGTGAACTACGGCTTGAATCGAACCGTTGCCACCATTGACGGAGTCTTGGAGTCCGATGCAGACAACGACAATGATGGTCTTTCCAATCTCGATGAATACACGCTTGGCGGCGATCCGTTCAATCCAGATACCGATGGAGATTGCATTCTCGATGCTGTTGAAGTGAGTTGGGCCCAAGCTACAGCACTCGATCCGTCCGTTGAGGCAGTTTCACCTGAAGATGCAATCAACATGGCAGATGCTGATGACGACGGCGTCAACGAAGCAGACGCACTTGGTTGCGACCTTGGTGGAATTGAACCGGTCGACACGGGTACCAACGAAACGGACGAACCAAGCACAGACGACGATCAAGATGGTGTCCTCAATGCCGCTGACGAATGTCCTGATACACCTGCGAATACACCGACTGATGTTTCCGGTTGTTCGTTGAATCAACGCAACCAAAAAGCAGGCGATGCAAGTGGTGAAGCCGAGGAAGGATTCGGTGAAACGTTCATGCTCTTGTTGATGATTGGCGGCCTCTTGCTCCTCATCGGGGCTGTTTACGGCATACTTCAGTCACGAAAAGAAAACGAGGCTCGAAAGGATTGGGTCACCGATCAACACATCGATGATCTAGTTGGAACCGAAGCACAATGGGAACAACCAGTTTTGGATGGACGTGGTAGTGAGAACAGTTCTCCACTTGCGAGCGAATTGGAGCGATTCCCCGGTTGGGACGAAGCGATGCTGCAACAATATCTCGACCTTGGATGGACCCTTGACCAGTTGGAAGAATACTATCAACAACAGGTTGCAGAACAGGGTTGAGTCGCGTAACCTTGACAAAGGACCGATTCTAAGGTATACCATGGCATACAACTCGACCAACCCTGTCTTCAAACCAGCCTTTTGGAATTCGATTCAAGGCAATGACAGAATGACGCTTGAAGGTACTCTGCAAAAAACTGGGATTTTATTTGGTTTGGCAACAGTCAGTGCTGTGGGCTCAATTGCTCTTGGCTTCATCATGCCAGGCCTTCTTTACCCGCTCATGCTCTTGGGAATGTTTGGTACGATGGGAATGGGTATGTTCCTTTGGTTCTCTCGACCAGCAGAACCTACTGCGTTTGTCATCGTTTACGCAACGCTTGAAGGATTGTTCATCGGACCACTGACGCTCATATTCGAGATTCTTTATCCAGGGATTGCCATCCAAGCTGGACTTGCTACATTTGGTGTTGTAGCATGCATGCTCACAATTTACTCAGTTGGGATTCTGCGTCCAACACCAACCTTCAACAAAATCGTGTTTACCCTTGCTGGTTCGATTTTCCTGATGTATTTCATCAACATACTGCTCGTATTCCTGACACCATGGACCTTTCCATTCCTCCATTCCTCAGGAGCAATTGGCATAGCTCTCAGCGTCTTCATCATCACTGTCGCATCGCTGATGTTAATTTCGAATTTTGGTATGATCGACGCAGGTGTTCGCATGGGCGCTCCAAAGAAGCAAGAGTGGTGGGGCGCCTTTGGAATTATGGTGACTGTTATTTGGGTCTACTTTGAGATGCTCCGGTTAATTGCTAAACTACGAGATAACAGGTGATCGGTTGACGCGCCCATTGCCAGTCGCTGACCTCAGTGATTTCACATCTGGTGATGAGCAACGAGTCAACGCGTTCATTCAAACCGTTGGCGATTCATTGACCGATATTGGCTTTTTTGCCTTAACCAACCACGGGATTGACCTCTCACTGATTGAGGACACATACGAGGAAGCAGAATCCTTCTTTATGCTCAATGAATCTGTTAAGCGATTGTATGCAAAACCAGAGATTTCTCACCAAAGAGGTTACACTGCGTTTGGTGTTGAGCATGCTAAAGACAACCCAGCGCCGGACTTGAAGGAATTTTGGCAGACGGGGCGTGGGCAACAAGGGAGTGAAACGGACAACAAATATCCGATGAATATATGGCCGAATGCGCATATTCCGAAGTTTGAGGAGAAAGTCGATGACCTCTACAACCAGATGGAGGCAATCTCAAATCAACTTCTTGCAGCATGCAGTTTGTATCTTGGCAAGCAATCCGATTGGTTGCCGTCAATGGCTGAAAAGGGGAACACCATCATGCGTATCATTCACTACCCACCGCTCGATTCCTCAACACCTGATGGTGCTGTTCGTTCGGCTGCGCATGAGGACATCAATTTCATCACACTCCTGATGACTGCTACTGCAGCTGGGCTTCAGGTCATGGATCATGATGGAACGTGGATTGATGTTGAAGGCAATCACGAACAAATCATCGTTGATTCAGGGGATATGATTCAGAATCTCACGAATGGATTGTTCAAATCGACGACCCATCGTGTTGTCAATCCAGGAGACCCTACTCAACGTCGATTCTCGATGCCTATGTTCGTGCATCCTCGAAACGAAATCGATTTGACACCGCTACCTGAATTTATTGAACAGACCAGTGGTTCTGCGGACTATCCATCGATCTCAGCAGGTGACTATCTCCATCAGCGTCTTGCAGAGATTGGCTTAGCCTCGACTGATGAGAGTTGATTTCAATGCACATCCCAAATCTGCTTGCCAAGAAGCGGGATGGATTGGCACTTGCTCAACATGAAATTGAATGGTTCATACAACATCTTCATGAAATCCCGAACGAGCAGGTTGGCGCATTTCTGATGGCATGCCAAATCAATGGCTTGGATTCTCAAGAAACAACCTACCTCACCAAAGCCATGCTCGAACAAGGAGAACGCCTACCACAACGTGACAGTGCAGTTGACAAACATTCCACAGGAGGCGTCGGCGACAAAATGAGTTTGGTTCTTGCACCAGCATTACGCGCATGCGGAGCGGTTGTGCCTATGCTTGCAGGAAGAGGTTTAGCGCATACTGGAGGTACCATTGACAAGTTGGAATCCATCCCGGGATTCAACACGGGTCTATCCATCGATGAGATGTCGACAAACCCGTGCTTCATATCGAGACAAACTGCAGAAATCGCTCCGACAGATTCGATTCTTTACGCAATCCGTGATGTAACCGCAACTGTTCCTTGTATTGGATTAATCACAGCATCCATCTTATCGAAGAAAGCTGCTGAAGGTATCCAGTCGCTGGTTCTTGATGTGAAATTTGGGCGAGCAGCGTTCATGCAACACTCCGAAGATGCACGAAAACTCGCAGAATCCATGGTTCGCGTTGGAACTGAACTTGGAATTGAAGTCAATGCACAACTCACACAGATGGATCATCCCATTGGGGAATGGCTTGGAAACAGTCACGAGATTGCTGAATCCATTGCCTGTCTCAAAGGAATGGGTCCACATGATACGATGGAGTTGGTATACGCTCAAGCAGATGCATTAGGTTTTGACATTTCTGAGTCTATTAAGAATGGTTCAGCTCTTCTCGAGTTCAAATCCATGCTTGAACGTCAAGGGGTTGAATCTACTCTTGCTCAGCAACTCCTCGACGATCCATGGAGCGTCTTGCCACGTGCGCCTCAACAATACGCACTTCTCGCAGAACAATCGGGATTTGTGGCTGATCTTGATGCTCTCGCTATCGGCCAAGTTCTATGTGAAGCGGGCGCTGGTCGTTCGAAGCAAGGTGAAGACATCGACCATGGCGTAGGTATTCAAATTCACAAGCATATTGGTTCACCTGTCGAAGTGGAAGATGTCATCATGACCTTGGATGGTCCGTTTGGCATTGACATGCAACTTATCCAACGATTGAAGAATTCCATCACCATCTCAGACTATCAGGTATCTGTTGGCTCTCGAATCCTTGAAACAGTGACAATCTCTGACTGCTCGACGACTTGAATTGATGGAAGCCATGATAAAGGAGATGTTAGTGGCCAAACTCGCCGATTTAGCTTAGCTGGTGGAGCGTGGGACTGTTAATCCCAAGGTCGTGGGTTCGAGCCCCACAATCGGCGTAATTTAGCACCCAACTAAAGCAAGGTGAAACCATGGTTTCTGAAACAGTTCTCGGCGTTCTGTTCTGCTTCTTGCTTCCGCTTGCGGTTGCAGCCCGCTTTTGGCATTGGTATACGTTTTTCAAACGCGGTCAAAGAATCAAAATGATTCAAGCGATGCAAAACGGGCAAAACGATGATTGACGCTTTACTCCCACTCAATCGTACCTGGTGGTTTGTGGGTAATGTCGTAGACAACTCGGTTGACAGCACCCTTGACCGTGTTGGTGATTCGAGTACTGATCTTCTGCAGGATGTGATGTGGAATCTCCGAGTATCTTGCAGACATTCCGTCCATGCTCCGTACTGCACGAACAACGATTGTCTCTCCATAAGCACGTACATCGCCATGGACACCCACTGAACGAACGGGTAGAAGTGCTGCAAAGTATTGCCACGGCAATTCCATTTCTCCAGCTTCTGCACCGGCCTCGAATTCTTCCTCAACAATTGCACAAGCCTCGCGAACAACCTCGACACGTTCCGGAGTCAATTCTCCGAGTGTTCGAACCGCTAGACCAGGGCCTGGGAATGGTTGTCGCTCTGCGACAATGATGTCCAGTTCTCGAGCGAGTTCTCGAACTTCATCTTTGTACAACTCACGGAGTGGTTCGACAACTTCCAGCGTCATGTCTTCTGGCAATCCACCAACATTGTGATGCGATTTGATGGTATCACGAACACCACCGCCTGACTCAATCCAGTCTGGTGCAATCGTTCCTTGTACGAGGTACTTTGCACCACATTTCTTCTGCTCATCCTCAAAAATTCGAATAAACAGTTCACCGATGACCTTGCGCTTCTGCTCAGGTTCAGTGACGCCCTTCAATGCCTCAAAGTAACGATCTGCAGCCTTGACAGTGATGAGGTTGATACCTTGCTCTGCAAGCATTGCCTCAATTTCTTCAGTCTCGTTCTTGCGCATGAAGCCTGTATCAACGTAGACACAATGTAGGAGGTCTCCAACAGCCTTGTTGGCAATAACCGCTGCAACAGTTGAATCTACTCCGCCTGAACACGCAATGATAGCAACATCGTCGATGGTCGCTTTCAATTGCTGAATCGATTCTTCGATGAATTCAGGCGCATCGAACATCTCAAGCCCTGCCGTTCACTTCTCGGTCCATTTGGAGAACGCGCTCAACTTGGTCGAGTTTATCTTGAACGAGGCGTTGTGCCATGTCATCGTTGACAAGTGCAAGCATTTGCACTGCGAGGTGGCCTGCATTGTCACCACGATCGACACCGACGGTTGCTGCTGGAACGCCCGGTGGCAACTGAACGATAGAAAGGAGTGAATCGTATGGAACACGACCGCCACAAGGAACACCGATGACTGGTTTTGTTGTCAATGCTGCAACCGCACCGGGGAGTGCAGCTGCAAGACCAGCCATCGCAATGAAAACCTTGCATCCATCTTCTTCAGCTTTGTGAATGATGTCTTCAACGAATTTTGGAGAGCGGTGCGCAGATGCCACACGTAGTTGGTAGTTTACGCCAAATTTGTCAAGCACCTTTGTGCACTTTTCAGCAATCGGCATGTCAGACTTCGAGCCAAGTAAGATAGATACATCCATGACCAATTCGCAGCGCGGGTAGTTCTTTTAGATGACCCCTCACTCTTCTTCGACCAAAAACTGCTCGAGGTCAAAGATCTGGTCTGAAAACACATCAAGATGCAGCCAACAACCATCGTCTTGAAATTCACAATACATGACGGCAAGTTGCTGTTTCGTACGAGAAATTGCCATGAGACCGTTGCTCGGTTTTGCATTCATAATCTTCCAATGGCCTAAACGAGACGGATTCAGTTGGAGGTAGGTTTTCGAATCCCATTCTCTACGAAATTGAACACCGAAACCTGCGGAGGTTTTCTCAGCAACCCGATACGTTGTGAAAAAAAAGCCAAAACAAAAACCGAGTGCAATCCAATGCGAAATCTGGTCAACAAACACGGAAACAACAGATACAAGAAAGAGGACGACGCTTAGATGAACGCCACGATGCAAAACAAGGACTCTACGTTGAGAGAATGTTGAAAACAAAGCCAAACCAAGAAGAAGATTTGAAACGAGGATTAGCCAAGGTACGAATGCAGTGTGCTTTCCTGAGACAAGCATGAGGATTGGGAACGCCATCGTTAGCAGAGATCCTGCCATTGTAAAGAGTGGCGTAATCATGATTGCCTTCTCTTCGGAAGGATACCATCCGCCAACGAACAGTCCAACCATAACCCTTCCAGTTCAATCGAGTTCTTTTGCCTGTTGGGTATCGGCGATGCTGTTATATTCTTGTGATAATTTACTATCATAATGGAGCAAGTCTATCGTTGCGACTCGGATTCTTTTTTTGCTCGTTTGTCAGAGCACGGGGATTTACAGGTGATTCATCGTGGACAAGAAGCCCAAGTGTATCGTGGCTTGCTTCAGTTTGTTCGCCTCAGTTACCATGAAATCGGTGATGAACTCTTAGTTCGATTCCGTCCTAGCATTACACTGATTGGATTAATGATGCTCTCGTCGATCTTGGTTGCTACAGCCTTTGTCGCCCCATGGTGGTGGCTTCTAATCGAAATTATTCTGCTGTCAATGGCGTTGATCATCAATTCGTCTCAATTGACATGGGAATTGCTGCAGTTCACGCAGGAACCCATTACGCTACGAACTCACTCATCATCGAATGGATGACGCAAGCAAAGGTTGCGGGCAGCGTAAACCTCGTCGACACGACGGACTGGCGTGGTCGTTGGGGCGTTGTGCAACGTTTCTGCATCGAGTTGGAGGACTTTACAGAAGTCTCTCGCAAATGTATCGAGTGTTTCTTTTGACTCCGTCTCCGTTGGTTCGATCATCATACATTCCGGGACGACGAGTGGGAAATACACCGTTGGAGCCATGTAGCCCATGTCGAGAAGTCCCTTGGCAACATCCATTGCAGAGATACCCAAGGCTTCCTTTGCAGGGCCGAGTGAGAGTGTGAACTCGTGCTTCGCAACAATGGTGTCTGCCCCATCGACGAAGAGGTGATCTACACCTGCTGCTTTGGCTTCTCGATGAATGGCATGGCGGAGGTAGTTGGCATTCAAGACCGCATGTTCCGACATGGTTCGTAATTCTTTACCGTAGCGTCGATAATAGGCCCAGCATCGGAGGACTGCCCCTGCATTACCGTGCCATTGTTGCACCTTACCGATGGTGTGTTCTGGCGTGTGCCAAGTATACCAGTAATCGTCAACACACTGCTTCTTCTCGTCATCCGTAGGAGCACGACGAGCGACAATTGGAGATGGTAGGAATGGGGCAAGGTGCTCCTTGACTCCGATTGGTCCAGACCCTGGCCCGCCTCCACCGTGTGGCTGACTGAAGGTCTTGTGAAGATTGTAGTGAACGGCATCAAAGCCCATCAAACCTGGACTTGTGCGCCCAAGAATGGCGTTGAAATTCGCACCGTCATAATACATCAACCCCCCAACTTCGTGAACAATGGAGGAAGCTTCTGCAATATCCTGTTCAAACAGCCCAAGTGTGTTCGGATTGGTGATCATCATTGCAGCAGTGTCGTCGCCAACGACAGCCCGTAAGGCAGACAAGTCGATGCGTCCATCTTCTTGACTCGGGATTTCAATGATTTCAAATCCAGCCATGGCGGCACTGGCAGGATTGGTCCCGTGGGCAGAGTCAGGGACGATGACCTTGGTACGATGGTGTTCACCTCTGTGGCGGAAGTATTCTTGGAAGCAGCGAACCGCCGTAAACTCGCCCTGGGCACCAGCAACAGGTTGCAACGTTACTGCGTCCATACCTGCACAGATTGCAAGCATATCTTGCATTTCATAATAAATTGAAAGCAATCCCTGCAATTGATGTTCTGGCTGGTGTGGGTGGATGTCCGCAATTCCTGGAAGTTGAGCAACGACTTCGTTGACTCTTGGATTGTGCTTCATAGTACAGGACCCCAAGGGGTAGAATCCGGTATCGATTCCGAAGTTTCGCTTTGAAAGCCATGTGTAATGACGCACCATTTCGGGTTCGGATAAACGAGGCCATCGAGGCAGTTGTTGACGCGCCATGTTGCTTGGTACACCAAGTTCACTGGCTGGGAGCATTGGCGCCGGTTGAGCGTAGCCTTTGCCTTCTGCACCAAAGTGTTCGAACAGTCGACTCAAGCATTCACCTCCTGTGTCCAAGAATTAAGACAGTCAACCAAACGATCGAGGTCTCTTTGGCTTGTCTGATCGGTCACCGTGACCAACATTTGGTTCGTCTTATCAGCATACCAATTGGAGACATCAAGACCGCCCACGACCCCATTCGCCTCGAGATATGCCAGACATGCTGACGTCGAAGCAGGTAATTCAACGACGAACTCGTTGAAATGGGACTGGCCATGATAAGGTAGTGTTACGCCTTCCACGCCAGCAAGTTGGCGCTTGAGCTGTGTGCAGGCAGCCATGTTTCGAACGGCGAGTTGTTCAAGTCCTTCTGGACCAAGGAGCGACATGTGCATGGCACCCATGAGCGCAATGAGCGTCTCGTTTGTACAGATATTGGATGTTGCACGATGCCGCCGAATGTGTTGTTCACGTGTCGAAAGCGTCAAGCAGTATGCCTCTTTACCGTCAACGTCGATGCTTCGGCCAACGATTCGGCCTGGCATGAGTCGGAGATAGGGCTGCGTACAGCCAAAAATGCCGTACAGTGGACCTCCACCAGTAATTGGACTTCCGAGGGGTTGTCCTTCTCCGATGACAATATCCGCTCCGTAATTTCCTGGAGCTTCAAGCAAACCAAGCGATACAGGCTGAACACCAACAATCAGTGCAGTTGTCTCTCCAATGATTTCCTTCAAGGAGGGATAGCCACCGTCGATGATACCCAGTGGGTTAGGTTGTTCAACATAGACTGCACAAGATCCACGTGCCCGCTGAACATCCTCAAGATTGATGCATCCATTCTCATCATGGCGAAGAGTCTCTACATTGATGCCTGCCCCTTGGCAGTAATTGTGAATGACCGATATTCGGTCAGGCGGAGTTAGTTCCGAGATGTACACCGTATCTTTTTGTTCAGCCTTGCGATTGTGTACACGAACTGCGCAGGTGAGTGCTTCAGCAGCAGCTGTTGATCCGTCGTACAGGGAAAGATTGGTAATTGGCATAGCAATAAGCTCAGAGATAAGCGACTGGAATTCCCACATGGCTTGTAACATACCCTGAGAGACTTCCGGTTGATATGGAGTGTACGACGTCAGGAATTCTCCACGAGTGACGAGTTGGAACACGCAAGATGGTACAAAGTTTCGATACAGTCCTGCCCCAAGGAACGAAGGCTGGTCACCCAGTGCGAGATTCGCACCGAGTAGTCGCTTTGCGTCAGCGAGCAACGCCTCTTCGCTTTGAGCATCAGGCAACGGTAAGTCGCCAACCATTCGCACCGATTCAGGCACGTCTGCAAACAGTGCATCGATGGACGCAACGCCCATCTCCTTCAGCATTTCTTCTTCTCGTCCAAGATTTGGTAATTGGTCAACCATGCGACTCGCCTCCTCAGGCAATCGTAACCAATCGCGTAGCGCTCATAATGTTCGTCATTGAACCGTCAAGAAACGTGGGCCGTCTATACAAAAGGCGGCCGAATTATAACAGCCTTAATGGAAGAGCGTGGACTCGC
Source organism: uncultured Rhodobiaceae bacterium (assembly GCA_937911445.1). Taxonomy (GTDB): domain Archaea; phylum Thermoplasmatota; class Poseidoniia; order Poseidoniales; family Poseidoniaceae; genus MGIIa-L2. The sequence goes on from CALDQY010000105.1 coordinate 26,862, forward strand.
CGCAATCAGTACTTCATCGCCTTCGGATACACTCGAAATGTAGCCGATTCCAATACCTGTGTTTCCAAGTGATGGAGAAGGCGCTCCTGACGTTAACTGACCGATCTTCGTACCATCGAGGGAGAGGACATCTTTGCCTGGTCTCGGCAAGGGTCCACGTTCGAGATACTTGATTCCCCACCATCGAGCATCATCGGATGCGTGAGAGAGTACACGATGACGTCCAGTGAACTCATGCTCCGTATCGAGGCCAAACGGTACATTCGTTTCCCATGAATCTCGAGCCAGGAAGGTATGGGTTCCATCATCGATTTGGGGCCAGAGGAAATCAACACCCGAAAGCAGGTATCCTTTCTCGAGACGAAGGGTGTCGCGTGCGCCGAGTCCAACAGGGGTAGCACCGGCATCGATGAGAGCACGCCACACAGTAGCGACCTGTTCGTTTGGAACAAAAATCTCGTATCCAAGCTCGCCTGTATATCCAGTTCCTTGAATCCACCCCGTCACACCAAGTTGATTTTCAGAGAACTCACGCCACTTGAACCGACCCACGTGTTGTCCATCACCCATTGCAGCATCCAAGTACGCCTTACTTGTTGGTCCTTGAAGAGCGATGATCGATGTTTCCGGAGAGAGATTTTCAATTGTGATTCCGGATTCACTGGGAGAGAATCCTTGGAACCAATCCCACATGACGTCGATCATCGAGGCGTTTGGAACACCAAGAATCTCGGTTTCAGATACAACAGCGAAGATCATATCATCGATGATGAATCCATCTTTGTCGAGAAAGTGCGTGTACGCACAGCGACCGGCGGTGATCGAGGAAACCTTCTGCGTAGCAATGGTCTCAAGCCACTCACGTACATTTGGGCCAGAGAAGCGGAATGTACCCATGTGAGAGACATCGAAGAGGCCGGCGGATTCTCGGGTTGCGAGATGCTCAGCCTTG
>CALDQY010000106.1 GCA_937911445.1 uncultured Rhodobiaceae bacterium
AGAGGACTGTGCACGCCCATCCCGCTAGAAGAATCATGAACACATCCGTGGCCGATGCACCCAATGCTCCATCGAAATATTCTGACGGAAACCCAATCGGAAGAAGAATCCACACGATGGCAGCACCTGCGGCCATGCCGATTGGAACAAGGGCGAAACAAATCGATTCGACTCGATCGAGGTGCTGATTGAACAATAAGGAATCCTTCCGGGATGCCCCAAGGACCGGAAGCAAGGCAGCTCGCATCGCTTGAGGAACAAGCAATCCAGCCAACCAAGCCAGTTGAGCGACATGGAACAAAGCAACCTCATCGTAGCCCAATTCACTCGCAAGTATGAACTTCTCAATTCGGATGACATAGGGCAGAACACCGAGGGTGATGGCAAAGGGGAGTGCTGCAAGTAGGATGCTCTTCTTGTTGATCCAGTCAGCTCCCAATTCTGATGAATCGGTTCGCTCACCGCTCTTCGCACAGACGCGATATGCTCCTACAAGTGCGATGGATAAGCCAAGAATGGCTCCAACGAGGAAGACGCTTGCATAGGCAACAACATCTGTAGAATTTATCAGGAAAAGAATTCCATAACCTGCTGTTGTTGCAATGCGCTCGATGACCTTGGTCAGCGATTCAAAGCGTGCATCGCCGGCAGCACGTAGCGCTGTTCGTGGCGCATAAGAAGCGATGTGAACCAAAGCAACGCCTGCTCCAATCAGCATCAGCGTGTCGTGAACACTCTGCATCAATGTGATTGATACGCTGATGGGAACGAAGATGAGAACAGCGATACCTTGGAAGCGATAGATGCGCATCATCCCTGACCAAATGGCCGATGGTTGACGTGGACCATCACGAGCGAGCAATGTTGGTAATCCTAAATCAAGCAGAAGGAACAATGTTGCGAACAGATCGATGGCGATGACAAACAGGCCATACGATTCCGAGAGAAGGGCACGTGCAAGAATCAATTGTCCAACAAATGCGAGGAGAACTGCGACCACGTCAGCAGAGGCCAACCATATACTGTCGCGACCAAAGGATGGTCGACGATCACGGTTGCTCATGGATTGCTCGAATCCGTGAGGATGCATGAATCAATGGGTTCATGCATACTTTTGCCAATCGGTTCCGTTCCACCACATGGTACCACCATCGGACATGCGTCGCCAGGTGTAACCACTGTCATCGGTCCACTGTTGCAAGACTTCAGGCAATTGAACCGCTGCTTGAGACGCTTGGGTTTGTGTCACAGCCTGAGCAGGTTGCGTTGCTTGTACTTGGGCAACCGGTTGTGCGGCCGCTTGTACGGGTTGAGCCTGCTCAACTTGCACGGGTTGGAACGGTGAAGATTGCTGTGGTGCGTACTGGGACGTGTAGGTCTGTTGTGCAGCCTGCTGTGTCTCATAGGAGTAGGTCGTTGCTGGTTGAGCAACCGTGTTCAATCCTTCTTGAGCGAATTCTTTGGTTTCGACACCAGAGGATGGTCGACGACCTCGTACGAAGAGAAGGCCACCAATCGCTCCGAGGAGTACGACGGCACCAACAATGGAGAGAATCAAGACGAGATTATCATCGTCTTCCTCGTCGGCCTCAACACCATCGCCTGTTGCCGTTGGATCGACTTCAGCTTGTGGAATGATGACCTTGTCAATCACATGGATAACGCCGTTTGAGGTCATGACGTCAGCAGTGGTGATGTTCGCACCATCGATGCCTGTCATGAGCGAAATCGTGGCGTTCTTACCGTTGACCATTGGCAGCGGCATTCCTTCTGTTAGATCGGATGAAAGAACGGTTCCGGCGTGAACGTGATAGAGGAGAATGTCGCTCAACTGAGCCTTTCCTTCCGGTGTGTCGTACACTGAAAGATCGATACCAGCATCAGCAAAGGCCTGGTCGGTCGGTGCAAAGAT
>CALDQY010000107.1 GCA_937911445.1 uncultured Rhodobiaceae bacterium
AAGGCCAAATACAGTGCTACAATCATTGTCCCGTAGAATCCAACTGCCAATGCCAGAAGGACGATAGCAGCAAAACTGAGTGATGGTACATCGATGAAGTCACTTGCAAGATAGGCGATGCCGAACAATAGTCCGCCAATCTGCAAAGTAACGCCTACGGCAGTAATCGAAACGACTGCAAGCCACTTTCCAAGGAGAAGCTCAGTTCTTGTAAGTGGTAAACTCAGAAGAGATTCAAGCGTGCCACGTTCCCGTTCACCGACCGTCATGTCGATGGCAGGTTGCACAGCAGCACTTGCTGTCCATATGGCTAAAACGAATGGTATGAACAAGGAAAGCAACATGCCTGCTTGTTCTCCTTTTGTAGCAACATCAGCATTGGAAATTGAACCATCCCACTGCAACGGATTGAGTGTAGATTCGACATCAAGGCCTGCTGACTCAATCCGTTGAGTTCGAAGATCATCTTCCCAATCGATGAGAACATCCAAGATTCGACCTCTCGCTTCATTGGATTGTTCAGATGTCGATAGGTGCAAAATTGCATAATACCATGTGTCATTGCGTAATTCTATTCGTAGGATTGCATCGTACTCGAGGTTTCGCAACTCCTCTGTATCATTATGCGCATCAGACAATGTGGTGAGATTTTCTTCAAGTGGCATAACTGTAACCAATGCTGTTTGATTTTCGATAAGATTCACCAATGAATCCTCGATATCGTTTGATTGTATCAGTATATCAACGGTCTTTTGTTCAAGTTCTGCGGCTTCGTTTTGCATAACCACAGGGAAAGCAATAAACAACAATGGAAACAGCAGTAGGGGAATAAGAACAAGTGCTACAATCGTTCGCCAATCCCGAACAAATTCGATGATTTCCTTTTTGGCAACGATGACGATTCGCTTACGACTACTCATCCTCATTCACCTCCAATTGATGTTTTGGGGTGAACAAACGCCGCCAAATTTTTGACATTTTGGAAGGTTGTTCGTTTTCTTCCATTCTTGGTCTTGCAGTTTCACTTGTGAGGGCCACATATGCTTCTTCTAGTGATTCAGTGCCTGTTAATGAGAGCAATTCATCAGGCGTCCCATCAGCTTGTATGATGCCATTGTGAACGATGATGATTCGATCACAAACCTGCTGGGCCTCTGCAAGATGATGTGTAGAATAAATGACAGTCCCACCTTCTTCTTTCAATTTTCGCACGAGTTGGCGAACAGTCCGCGCAGAAGTAACATCGAGTCCACCTGTTGGCTCATCGAGGAGTAGGATTTGGGGGCCATGAGCAAGGGCGCGCAAAAGGGCAGTTTTTTGTTTCATACCACGCGAAAATCCTTCCGTGTACCGATGAAGTGAGTGGTGTATATCCAGAAGTTTCGCAAATCGATACGTACGATCCCAGGCTAATTGATCATCGATTCCATGAAGCCTGCTATGATAGCGAATGTTCTCCCAAGCAGTCAATTTAGAATACAAACCCGTCGACTCAGGTACTACACCCAACACGGATCTCATTTCTGATACTGGGCGTTTGTTCTCGAGTTCTACGGATCCTGAGGTCGGCCGATACACGCCTGACATCAGTCGAAGAAGTGTTGTCTTTCCAGCACCATTTCCACCTACAAGTCCTATGACGGAATGCTTGTGAATGTCGAGATTCACTTGTTCAATTGCATGAATATCGCCAAATGACTTCTTGACATTCGTGAGTTTCAACAACGGTTCCATATGGAACACACTCAAGATGCACGGCCGCTCTCTACTGCGAAATCGAGTCCGGGATGTTTTTCCTCAAGTCGCTTTGCACGATCGAGCGTGTTCCTTAATTCTTGAATGATTTCCTTTTGCGATACACCCATTTCGACCAATGTACCTAGCAACTCAAATGCTCCCTGTATTGCACCTGCATCGAGAAAGGCCTCGTTACTGATTGTACCATTGAGTCGCAACGTTTCCAATTGTTGCGAGAGATATTCTGATTCCTTGCGAATACGTGGTCCTGCGATGTGCGGTAGCGCCATAATTTGGTCAACACAAGTTCTCATCGACCATCTTAATCGAAGGACGATTATGAGCATTCTGTTATTCCATGTTCTCATCGTTGTTTCAATTCAACCAAAATTCCACCCGTACTTTTTGGGTGAACGAATGCAATCGTGGAGTTGTGTGCTCCAATACGTGGTGTTTCATCGATCATGACAATGCCATTTGCCATCAGGTGCTCGATCATTGACTCTAAATGATCTACAGCCAAACAAAGTTGTTGGATGCCCGGTCCTCTTTTGCTAAGAAATCGACCAATTGGCGTGTCTGGTCCTGTGGCTTCAAGAATTTCGATGTTGGTTGCTTCACTGCCTTGTGAATCGAGGGGGAAAAAACGTGTTATTACCCCTTGGTCTTCCACGTGTTCGTCTTCTCCCTGTTCCATGAGTCCAAGTAGTTTCCAAAATTTACTCCCTTCATCGAGACTCTTTGCTGCAATTCCAATATGGTCTATTGTGATTTTTTGTTTCATTGTATCACCTAAAATCCGCTTGGTGCAGAATATGTTCCAAAAACATCCTTCATCGATTGCATTATTTCGCCGAGTGTAGCATTCGCTCGAACTGCTTCGATAACCATCGGAAACAAATTTTCATTCGTCTTGGACGCATCTGTGATTGAG
>CALDQY010000108.1 GCA_937911445.1 uncultured Rhodobiaceae bacterium
CATGCTTTTGTACAGCAACACGATGAAGAAATCCAGATCTTTCCTTGTGATATGTACAAACTTGACAAAGAAGCAATTGAAGTGATATTGACACAACCGCCAGGCGTTCCTATCGATATGTATGGACAAGAGCAGTATACACTAGCACGTGTTCCCCAAGGATGCATTCTTCCCACATCCAAGAGTTTGAAGCATCTCTTTTCGGAACTTGATAGAAATCATATGGGGTCGCTTGGAGACCGCCTAGAAAATTTCAATTCCCCAAATCAAATTGAGCCCCAGAACAAATCGAATCGATAACTTCGGGGTACAACCTATGTTCTTCAACTTGCACACGTTTTGCAAGTTGGGATCGTGAATCTGTTGGAAAAACAGGTACTCGTCGCTGAGCGAGTATCGGGCCAGTGTCCATTCCTGCATCGACAACATGCACGGTGCAACCACTCACACGAACGCCAGAGGCGAGAACATCGGTGTGCGCATCTTTGCCGGGAAATGCTGGTAGCAAAGAGGGGTGGATGTTGATAATTCGGGGAAAATATTTCTCAACAAAATCAGGAGACAGCAGGCGCATGTATCCAGAGAGGACAATCAAATCGATGTCCGCTTCATCGAGTTGTTTGGTAATGCGCTGCTCATGTTCTCGGCGTCGCTCATCTCTGGGAAGGGAAGTGTCCAATGGTTCGATCAGAACGGGAACATCGTGTTGTTTTGCATAGTGAATGCCTCCAGCATCCTTTTTGTCTGTAACACAAAGAACGGTTTTGTGGATGCATTGGGCATTGCCTTGATGCCTCAGAAGTGCATCCATTCCAGTGCCAGAGCCTGAAAAGAAGACTGCTATGCGAAGTGGATTGTCAAGCGTTCCGACTTTCGTTAACAACTGACTCCCTCCTGCTTCACCCCAGTGGCTGCTTAATTTCAGTACTTCCTATTGTTCGATACTTGCCCCTATTCCTTATGAGCATCAATTTGCACGGCTCACACAGGAAGTGTGATGATGGAAGGTAAGGCCAGTAAAGCTACTGCCCTTTCTGTCGCCCTTCAAGACCTCTCAGACGAAGAGATTCTCGAGTTCATATTGGACATGCATAAACCATCAAAAAACCCAGTTGTACGTTGGTTATGGACTGGACTAGGCAGCATCTTCGTTGTATTCGCTGCAATTGGAACGATTGTTCCTGGATGGCCCACGACGTCGTGGCTTGTAGCCGCTGGATTTTGTTTCGGACGATCATCGAGGCGAATGTTTCGCTGGCTCCTGACGAACCGCCTGTTTGGAAATGCACTTCTCGAGTACTACAAAGCAGGTCGAGCATTACCTCTCCACTCAAAGATCATCATTATTGGAATCATTTCTCTTGTTTCGTTATTTTCCATTTATGTTGTAACGAAACTAGGCGACCCAGGTTTCGGTCAAACAACCATTACCATCATTGCATTGATTGGAATTTGGTTTGTCGGATGGAAGGTTCCAACCGTGCAACTGCAAGTTCAGCCGAATTAGAGCTCTTTCAAGTGCGTTGCAAGCCGATTTGCAATCGAAGTGCCTACATCGGTACACGATGCACTACCGCCTAAATCATAGGTTAGTGATGTTCCATCCTTGAGGTGTTCTGCAACGCTCTGATCAAGAATCTTTGAGACATTCAACAAGTCGTCATCGTTGGATCGACGTGCGAGCCAATCCAACATCATCTGGACAGAATTGATGCTCGCAATTGGGTTGACTTTGTTGAGTCCAGCGTGCTTTGGTGCAGATCCATGAACAGGTTCGAAGAAAGCGTGGTCGTCACCGATGTTTCCTGATGCAGCCATTCCCATTCCTCCTTGAAGAACTGAGGCTAAATCGGTTGCAATGTCTCCGAACATATTCGAGGTAACAACAACATCGTAGAATTCAGGCGTACGCGTCAACCATTGTGTGAATGCGTCGATGTACCCGTAGTCTCTCTCAACATGAGGATACGAACTTGCAACACCATCAAACGTTCGTCGGAACAACTGGCATCCGCGCGTCACATTGCTCTTGTCAATGCAGGAAACGCGAGCCTTTCCATCCACAGGGGCTCCGTTCCGGGTATCGCAGATATCGAATCCCATCTTGATGAGTCGCTCTGAACCATGCGAAGAAATTGGTCGAGGGTCGTATGCAATTTCTCCATGAAGGCCTGGGAAATCAATTTCGGGAGGCTCGTATCCTTCAAGCCCTTTCGCTCGTTGAGCACTTCGGTGGAGCAATGAGTGATAGAGACCTTCAGTGTTCTCACGAAGAATGACCATGTCCACCATGTCCGGGTCCCAAATGTTGGTGAAGCGACCGTGGACCTTGTGAGGAACGCCTTCATAGAGACGAATTGGCCGAACATTTGCGTACAAATCTAATCCACTGCGCATGCCGAGAATGACAGATCCTCCAGCAAGATCACCGTTTGGTAATCTCGCTCCAGGGTAGCCAATAGCCCCCATAAAAATAGCATCAGCATCATCTCGACAGAATTCAAACGAACCTTCAGCCCACTCTTCACCGGTTGCGAGATAGTGTTGTCCACCACATGGAATCACGGTCTGTTCAAACCCATGGTTTGTGTGCTCTTGGATGGTATCCAAAATACGCTGAGCCTCGACCGCTACTTCCTTCCCTGTACCGTCGCCGGGAAGCACCGCAATGACGTGGTCGCTCATGGCTATTCGACAAGTCAATACTACATGAAGGAGACGCCAATCTCCTATGCCCGCTTCAATGGCGGAACAACCGATGACCCGTAAAGAGCATGGAGATTCCGAGTCGATTTGCGGCATCAATAACTTCCTGATCCCGGATAGAACCTCCTGGCTGAACAATAGCGGAAGCGCCTGCTTGTGCTGCCTGTTCAAGACCATCAGCGAACGGGAAGAATGCATCGCTTGCCAAGACGCATCCATTGGCACGCTCGCCTGCGCGACGAGCGGCAATCCGAACAGCTTCGACACGACTGGTTTGACCCGGGCCGATACCAACGGTTGCCAAACCTTGAACCATGACGATTGCATTTGATTTTACTTGTTCACAGACGCGAATAGCGAACTTCATTGAATCGATTTCGGTATCGGTCACACTCTTTTCGGTAACGGTTTTGGCAGACTTCCAATCGATGATTGGCGCCTCCTCAGTTTGGACAATCCACCCGCCCTCAATCTGCTTGAGGACGCGCTTTCGTTCGAGCGGTGCAAGTCGATCATTAGGTGAGTCGATGGTGAGGAGTCGGCGATTTCCTTTCTTCATGATGAATTCCTTCGCTTCGGGAGTGTATCCCGGAGCAATCAGAACTTCGATGAACAGATCGGCCATTGCTTCAGCCGTATCAAGGGTGACAATTTCATTGAAACAAATGATGGACCCAAAAGCAGATTCTGGATCGCTTGCCAATGCATCTGTGTATGCATCGACCTGACGTGCAGCCAGAGCGACACCACAGGGATTGTTGTGTTTGACGATCACGCACGCGTGTGGTGTGTCTGGCCATTCATCGGTCGAGAGTGAACGACACAGTCGAAGGGTAGCATCAGCATCTGAATAGTTGTTGTATGACATTGCTTTACCGCCTTCTACGTGCGCAGTTACGAGCGTTGAATGGCTTCCATTAGCATCATCATCCACAAAGAGAGCTGCGCTTTGGTGAGCGTTTTCTCCATAACGCAATGTCTCCATCTTCATGGATGAAGCGAGTAGTGTTTCGTGGAACCGAGATGATTGTTCGGCAACAGAATCGAAGGACTCCGGAACACCGTTCCACCGGCCGTGTAGGGTGTTGGCTATGGCCACATCGTACGATGCAGTGTGTTGATATGCTGTGAGAGCAAGTGCCTGCCTTCGCGAGATCGGAACTCCTGAAGGATTGCCTTGCGATTGTTCCAAATCTTCGATAATGGAACCATAGTCGTCCGGATTGCAACAAATGATGACGTTTGCATGATTCTTTGCTGATGCACGAACCATGGTTGGTCCACCGATATCGATCATTTCGAGCAAAGCATCCTTGTCAAGCGGTGGGTCTGCGGCTGCTGCAGAAACAAACGGGTAGAGATTGCATGCGACAAGTGCGATGGGCGTGTACTGCAAATCTTCCATACCGACTCGGTCTTCTTCCTTTTGAAGTCGTGCGAGGAGTGGGCCGTGGATTGCCGGGTGAAGCGTTTTGACTCGGCCATCAAAAATTTCGGGATGCTGTGTGACATCGGAAACACTCATGACCTCAAGTCCAGCCTCTTTCAGTTTGCGTGCAGTCCCTCCTGTTGAAATCAATTCAAATCCAAGATTGACCAGTGAAGTTGCAAATTCAACGATGCCTGTTTTGTCCCATACGCTGAGTAATGCGCGAGGTTTTCCCGAGTCCATGGTTGCACCCGTTATCGACCTCTTGTATGTCTTTGTTATCAAGCATGTGATGAGGCTACTTGCTCAATCGCCACGCGAGGAGATGACTTGGTCAACTCGTAGAAGGCCACAAGCGGTCTCAACTGCTGCTTGTAAAGCGTGGGAAACGGTAGAGGAAGAGAGCAGAACTCCATCGATTTCTCCAATTCGTCCATTCTTGCATACACCAAAACGATCGGTCTTGTTTCGATGCGCAGCACGCAGTTGGAGCAAAGTGTCAATCTGATCTTCTCCGGCGTTGAGGGCGAGTGTGCTTGGAATTGTTTCCAGTGCTCGAGCAAACCCTTCGATGGCTAGGCGTTGACGTCCAGAGATGGATTCTGCTCGTTCTCTCAAATGGAGTGCTGCAGCGATATGGAAGGACCCTCCACCGAGTACTGTTCCAGGTTGGTCGATAACGGATTCAATGGTCCGTAGAGCATCGTACATCGCCCGAATGTACTCTTCAACAGCAGCACCTTGCCCGCCACCAACGTCGATGGTGACAAGACCAGATGTTGGACCAACGTCCACAATAAGTCGTGTACGACGACCGTCCTCTCGTTCAGATACATCGACGTTCGCTGATTGGAGGGTACCAAGACTTTCTGCTGTTGCATCATCTAGGTGGTTGATGAGTGTCGCACCGGTGGCGGCGGCGATGTCTTCAATTCCGTCGTCTTCCATCATTCCAACAAGAAGGATTCCATCGTTGTTGCAAGCATGTTGAATGCGTTCATCAACTTCTTTTGAAGTGAAGATGACTTTTGCACCGGATTGCTTGAGGAGGTTGATTTTTTCTTCAATCAGTTGTTCTTCAGCATCCAAGAATGCAAGCATCTGCTCCGGTCGCTCGATTTCAATTTCAGCATCACGTTTCGTTTTCTTTATAGTCAGCGGACATGTCAAAGCGAGGACACTGCAAGGTTGGTTAATTCTTGGAGTCCGTTCAGAATCAAACTTTTTATCGATGACGACGCC
>CALDQY010000109.1 GCA_937911445.1 uncultured Rhodobiaceae bacterium
ACATCGCTTTTGGAAAAGAAGTACAGATTGGTTCGAAGATATTCACTCACTTACCTCCTCGCCTACCCGAGTTGGTCGCAGGCATGAAGCGGAGAGCCCAAACCATTGGATCCAAAGATGCCGGCGTCCTCATTGCCAGATTGGGCATCGGCCCAGGTGATGTGATTCTTGAAGCTGGGTTGGGCTCAGGTGGCCAATCGATGCATCTCGCCCGAGTTCTAGGCGAATCAGGTCATCTCATCACCGTCGAGCCAAGGCAAGAACATTCCGAAGTTGGGCTTGAGAATTTGAAGACACTTGCCAATGCTGTGCCCAAATTTCCAAAGCATTCGCACGTTCACGGAAGAATCGAATCCTGCGTTGAAGAGATTCAAACGCTTTCGAACCACATTGATGCAATTCTTCTCGACCTTCCAGATCATTCCATCGCCATCGAAGCAGTCGCACCTTTGCTCAGCGTTGGAGGCAGACTGTCGTGTTATTGTCCTGTCTCAAGTCAACTCGAGCATGCGTGGGATGCATGCGAGGAAGCCGGTCTTGAAGTTGAATGGGCAGGCGAAGTTATTGAACGAGAATGGGGCAAGGCAAGCAAAGGCGGTGTTCGACCAGTCAACGGACCCTTTGGCCACACAGCGTTCCTTCTCATCGCTCAACGAAAAGCGTGATCAGAATTTTGGTGCCGAACCGTATTCCACCACACGAATGCTCGAATCGCATGTCGGGCAGGTGAATCGGAACGGTGGTTCGTTTCCACCAGGTACAGCGAGACGGGCTTCACATGAAGGACACGATATGCGTCGGTTCGTATCCATTCGGCATTCGTTTGGACCGAGAGGATATTGCTTGGATTCCTCTTCCTCCTCATCTTCCTCTTCCTCAGATTCAGTTGCAGGGATACGCGGTGTTTTGAATCGGAGAACTAGCAATGCTAGCGCAAACAGAACATAACCTGCAGCGATCAACTGCAACGTCGTTTGCTTTCCAATTTCAATTCCCAAAAGTTCGATACCTTGTGGTGGTTTTGCCTCACCTCGAACATCGATTTCAATCGAAGAGGATTCAGCATCAACGCTACTTCCATCGATTTGAATCAGTGCGCGAACTCGAAGTTCAACATCTGTGGATTCCGTCGTTAATGCGTTAAACCGGACAACGAATATTTCTGAGGCACCAGGTTCAAGGGTAAATGAATCCGTAACTTCACCCAGAGAATTGTTCCATCGAATGTCAAGAACGCCGTCCCCAACACCGACCATCGTCAGCTTGCCAGAGATAGCGATGTTGGCAAGATTGGAGATGGTGACGGTCGTCGATGAGCCACCAAGGTAAGGGATTGTCAACCCATCATCGCCCATGCTAATGGCTGCGACAGTCGATGAATCCCACGTTGCATCAACGGTGTAGACAACGACTTCATTCTCAATCGCATCAGACCGAGCGCTTGAAACGGATCTGAAACTGAAGGCATTGGTCCCAGCTAACGCATTCGAAGGGATAGCACAGTTCCATGGAAGTTCAGATGAAGAAGCACCTGGTTGCAAAAGTACGGACGATTCAATGACACAATCCAGACCTAAGGACGAGATTGTGAATACGTCAACACTGTTGCCCGTATTGGTGACCTTTAGCGTTCCATCGATGCTACCACCTGCTTCTGAGGTTGCATCATTTTCGTAGACGAACAGATCGGAGCCTGCTGTCATTGGAAGAAGTGTGATGAGTGCGACGTCGGTTGAAGCAGGATCGAGTGTTGAAGTGGCGACAATGTTGATTGGTAAACCACTTGAACTCGCTCCGGTTGATGTTTCACGCACACTGAGTACAACCGTTTCAGATTGACCAATGCCGAGATTGACCGACGTCTTGGACAAGGAGAGTTCAAAATAATTTGACGTTTCACCTGCACCAATCGACAAGAGGAACGTGTCCTGAAGTGTTCCGATGTTGGTCACTTCAATGGTGATATTGGAGGCAACAGAAGGCCCAGCGATGATCTGATTGGTGTTCGGGCTCAGTTGTGCAAGCGAACGATCAACAACCTGCAACTCAATCGATAGGAGTGCACTGGTCGAATCTGAGAGCAGCTGAAGCGAGAGCGTATCAGTTCGTGCGCTTGTCGCAGCGGATGCTGACACGTTGAGCGATACATTGTACGTTGCTCCTGCTTCAAGCATGTAACCATCGACATCAGGTAGAACAGCGTTGACGCCTCCGGATAGGCCTGTAATGGTGAACGTGTCGAGTGTGATGTTTGAGGTGCCATCGTTCTCGATTGTGAGCATGACGGATGCTTCATTTCCTGATTGAACGACAATTCGACCATCGAGAGGACCTCGAAGGCTCAAACTAGCTTGTTCCTGAACGTCGAACTCGAGATTCAGATTTTGGCTAATTATCGAGTCATGCGTCACCGTCACGACGCGTTCGACGAGACCAAGTGACCCTTCTGAAGCGATTGCCTTCAAGATCCAAACAGCCGATGCATCAGCTGCGACAGAGACGCTTGAAGCGCTGTCGAGCATGAGTGATACTGGAGAATTCGCATTGCTGTTGATCTGCAACGAGAACGTTTCTGTTTCGCTTCCAGTGTTGAAGACTCGAACCTCCAGCATGGTTTCCGTTTCAGGGTCCATAACAACGGCTCCATTCGGACCTTGAAGCGTGAAATTGATGTCACGGTCGACCTCAAACGAGAAATCACGAACAAACGATACAGATGCATCCGAGGCGAGTGTTGAGGTCAGTCGAAGTGAACAGACATCACCGACGCTGGCAGTACTTCCGATATCAGCACTGAAGGCAAGATCGTCGCTTGCATCGACAACGAGCGAAGAAGTGTAGGTGAGAAGAGATGCAGTACATGGACCAGAAAGTACGGTCAAGGTGTACTCGTATGATGCGTCGGTTGTACCCGTGTTCGTCAATCGAACTGAGGAGCTGGTCTGCTCACCGGGCAAGAACGCATCATCTGCATTCAAGAAATCGACTTGCAAATCGTAGTTGGGTTGGACATCGACGACCATAAGCGTCGATGTCGTCAGGTTTCCAAACAATGAACCTGCATACAATCGGACGCCGGTTGCGCCCGGACTGGCGTCGGAGGGAATGGTGATGCGGAGTGTGGCGGTCTCTTGGCCGTTTGCAGAGAGATTCTCAATCTGGTCGTCCAACCATCGGACCTCCCAACCAGCAGGGAAGGAAGAATGTTGACTCATCGCTTGAATCGCACCTGAGGACTCCCAAGGATAGGTGTATTCAGAAGATCCGTTGAGAACAACCTCTGCAGCCGCTTGCTGGAGGGTCATGCGCAGGGTTGCATCCATGGTCGTGTTGTCCGTCAAACCGACGGGAGAATCCCCGGTAAGGGCTGCAAACAAGACACATGCTGCCAGATACGAGCCGGATGTCGAAGGGTGATTTCCGTCTGTTGAATAGAGGCCATAAAAGGTCGATGTTGGCGACAGTGGATTGCCACCCGAAGCAACGATGGAATCATGGATATGCTTGAATGCGAGACCAACAGGAGCAATGTAAATCTCAGCTGAAGTTTCCAGTGAAATGTTGTCTCGATAATCGATGTATCCTTGTTCAAGTCGGTCTTGCATCTCTGTGAAATTTGAGTAAAGAATCGGATGTTGAACATCCCCGTTTCGACGCCCCCAAGTCAACATGAGCATCATTGCAGCACCTTCTGAATCGATGCGATCTGCAAGGTGAATGCTGCCGTTTTTGCTTGCAAGCCAATCTGAATTGGTTCGCAAGAATCCGGGTATTTGTGACTGATCTTGAACGATAACGGTGTCCCATACACCGGATGCGAGTGAGAGATTTTGAGGGCTACCAGAAGTGTTCACATCATCCCAGTGGTCGGAAATGTTCCATCCACCACTCGTGAAATCAGAGGTATTGCTTGGACTGTCCGCACTTCGCAAAAGTTCCTCAAGCATGGATGAAAGTCCATTATCGGAGGTGTAGGAGTTACCAAAAGCGAGGACATCGCTGACAGAGGCCGACCACGCTGGTGGTGTCGTAGTCGTATTGGACGAGCCTCCTGAGGAATAGTTCGCCCACCATCCACTGAGGTCAGGCTCTTCACCAACGCCAAGGAGGTAAGAATCTGTGACGCTACCAAAATTGCTCACTGAAATAGAGACATCTACCGATTGCCCTGGATCAATCGCCAACAAGCCTTGGTCGCCGACACCTGTTGCGTCCAAATGAGGATTGTAGACAATGGCGACGCTAACGTACACATCGATGGTTGAAGCAGCTGTTCCATCGCTTTCAGAGACAATAATCGTGAACATGCCATTGTCGCTTGGAGTTGCTGTTTCTCCAAGTTGGACAACAACGGTCAACGTGGAATTGTATGTCGGAAGGACGTTGGTTACGGTGTTGGAAGTGGGTGTTACCGTCCAAGCGGCAGG
>CALDQY010000110.1 GCA_937911445.1 uncultured Rhodobiaceae bacterium
ACAGTATGCTTTGGGACGGAAACGATGCATCTTTAACTGGAGAGGCTGTCAACATCATCGATTTCGTTGATGTGAATGCAACGCATTGGTTCATCAAACTCGTAAATGGCGGCGACGGTGATTTGCCACCGTGTGGCCAAATTGACCCAACCGACCCAGATAGCCCAGTTCGCTGTGAAATTGTCCCAGAAATGGACACAGGCACCTCGCTTGAATTGGCTGGAAGCGTCACCAACCGTACACTTGTACCATGGACCATTGAACCGGTTGCTGTCCAACTTGACAAGGATAAGAACGGTGTCTTCAGCAGCGGTGGAGAAACCCAATTCACACAAAAGCCGAACTGTATGGACGCTCAAGGAAACAGAATTCCAATGCAAAGCATTGACGATGAAACAGAGTGCCTAACTAAGGGCGGTGTCGAAGCTGAGTATGATTACAACTTCACGTGGGAAAGCCAGTATTCATCTGGAACCTACGGAATGCGTATCGACTTCACCAATTCGGGATACTACTTCACAGGAAACTCGTCCGCACTTGCAACAACGGGTGCCTACATCAACGTCACTGTTGTTGGAACAACCTCGTTTGAGTTGACTTCAATTGCTCGACTGTACCGAAACACAAACACATCGATTCAAGCACGACTCGTTGACAACTCCTTGCAACCAGTACGTGAGGCTCCGGTCAATTACACATGGTCGTTCGATGGACGAACAGAAACAAGCTACACCGATACGAATGGGTTCTTCGAAATGCCATTTAACATCACAGCAGAAGACGATCTTGGTCTCTTCTCGCTCACGTTTGATTATGAGGGTACACCACTTCTCAAACCAAGCAATGCTGTGCAAGACGTATGGGTTGTTTCTCGAACCTACCTATCGGTCGTTTCAACCGATGGAAACCGGCGTCAATCAGGTGACTTGTGGGATTTCACTGCCCAAGTGAAAGACGACAATAAGACGCTCGAATTCGATTCAGGAGGTCGCGATCTTGACGGTGAAAGCGCTCCAAACGGAGGATTGGTCGATGTTATCTTCGAAGGAACAGACTTTGACAACGTCCAACACCGACAGGTCATCGCCACATTGGCTCCATCTGCTGGTGTCATTTCCCTACCAGAGACGCAACCAGACAACTCCCATCTGTGCTACTATGACGGCAACGATGACGGGTTTGCAGACCGTGACGTAAACCAAGATGGTAATCTCGACCGTCTCGAAGCCGTTGGCTGTTTGAAGGCTGATATCAGTCCACTTTCGCCGACCAAGTTGCGAGAAGACCCAGAGTCCTTCTTGCCAGATGGATTCGGCCCGGTCAATGTCGTTCTGCGATTTGAGGAATCTTTGCCAAACGAAGGCTGTGCACCGCTTGACGCAAGTTATCTGGGTCTACAGGGACAGTGGGACCCCTGTGCAAACGTACCTGGAAACAACCATTACCGCACGGTCATGACCTACAATGCGAACGGGTTCTCACTGATTGGACGAACCTCGTTGTCGGTCGATGACCAAGTTGTTTACACGAGTGAAGTCGATCCAGTAACTGGATTGGTTGTTCCAAAGCCAATGGTTGTCACAGGACAATTGACCGACGAACTTGGCGAAGTTCTCGTAGGACGAACCATCCGTGTCAGTTATGAGATGGTTAACGGACAGAGCGGCCCAGTCAACTGCAACGCTGCAGTGACCGATTCGAATGGAAATTATTCCATCGTTTGTCCACTCTCTGACGTTCTTGCTGGAAAGACCAAGGTTACTGTTTCGTACTCATCCTATGACAACAACGATGCATTCCGCTACGACAACAAGACCATCCAGACCGAATTCGATGTCTTCTCGAACTCATCGCTTTCAATCACTGAGGTTGGACCGTTCAAGTCGAGTGTTGATACGTACAGTATCGAAGGAATTCCATATCCAGTACTGTACCTGAAGGAATCCTTCCACATCGACGCGTTGCTGACTCAGAGCAACGGACAAGCAGTCGGTGGCAAGTGTCTCAACATCTACCTTGACCCAGAAGAAAACATCCGTCCAATTGCAACCATCCGAACCAATGATCTTGACGGTACCGTCGAGTGGTTCAGCGGCGACCCGCTCCAGAATCCATCGCTACGTGGCGTTGAACTCACTGGTGGAAAGAAGGAAGGTTTCCGAACACTGAAGGTTGCCTTTGAGCCGGACTTCAACGTCCCAGGTGGATGTGACAAGGATGTCGAGAACGTTCTAAATGGATCCGAGGTCGAAATGGAAGTCCTTGTCCGATCACGTGTTGATCTACAAGTCGAGACCAACTGGTATTACGGTGGAGAAGCAGGAATTCCAGAAGGAACACTCGTCATTGGTGAAGTCGCACTTCTACGTGACCGACTCGACATTGCGATTGAGAACGAGGAAATCCAATTCATTCGACAATACCGTAACGAGACCGGTGCTTGGGTCACCATGTCGGCTGCGACGAACAAGACCGTCACGAACGAGCAAGGAATCGCTCGTTTCGAATGGTCGTTCGATGGACGCTCCTGTGACGGGGTTGAGTGTACTGGTGAGTGGCAAGTAATCGCTGTTTATGCAGGTAGCCAGAACTTCCAAGCATCTCAGAACAACATTACATTCGCTGTTGATTACAAGGCTGCCACGGAAGTTGAGGCAAAGGGCTTCTTCAGCCCAGAAAACGCCATGGCATTCAGCATTGTTCTGATGGCGTTGCTCGTTGCTGGTGCACTGTATTATCGCCGTGTCATGAGCCGACGGCAAGTCCAGTCACTCAGAGGTATTCTCACCGATACGATGATGCAACTTGAAGCAAGCAACGAATACATCAAGATCATCTTTGATTGTTACAAGAACCTCGTACGCCACTTCCGCAAGTACGGCTTCATGAAGAAGGTTTACGAAACCACTCGTGAGTTCGAAGCAGCGGTTCGTACAGCGTTCAACATGGTACCTCCGCAACAACTCGATGCGTTCCTGACCATCTTTGAAGAGGCTCGCTACTCCGATCACAACATCGGTGCCATGCAGCGTGACCAAGCAATTTCAACGCTTGGAGCGATCACGTCCTCCATCACCAGTGCATTGGGTGAGGAAGGACAGGTCAAGCGCTACGAAGCAACAGGTCTCTATGAGAAGCAAACGAAGGCTGGTGAATTCGTCGCTGCAGACGGCTCGGTCCGACAAGCTGGAATTGTTGAAGGCGAATCCACAGATTTCAAGATTTGATTGTTGAATCTGTTGCACTGAAAGTTGGTTCGGGCCAACCTTCAAGGGCAGGATGCGCTCTCGCATAGCCATGGAAGACTGGAAGTTACTCATCGACCAAGCCATGCAAGTTGAAACGAACAACACCATTGAAGCGCACAAAATCTACGGCGATGCTGTACGTTCTGCTCTCGCTCAGACACAGATGTTGCTCGGTGATCTTGAAGCTGCTCAAGTGATTGAAGCACTCTATGGCGCTCTCGTTGCTTATTCGCAGCAAGTCATGTTGCGAATGAAGGCGGAAGACCCAGAAGTTGGAGGTGTTGATCACGCCTTCCGAGCAGGTCAGGCCTACGGTGTTTCGTGTGTTCTCAACCACCTAATCGATCAGTTGACTGATGTGGCAGGAATCACAGCACTCGGAGCCCTCGACGATTTCTCGGATACGCTCCATGATGAAATCATCATTCAGGGTCGAGCAGCGGGCCTCACTGTGGAATTGCTCGATGCAAAGGGCGAGATTCTCTTCGATTGAAGTCCTGCATTCGCGTCGGTGCCTTCATAACGGGTTGGTTGGTCGCGAGACTGCCTCAAAGCATCGAGGGAGTCATATGAGCAAGCCAACACGAAAGACAAATGCCGATTTGGTCGGTCTAATCGACCAACTGAAAGCCCAGTCTCGTGACACAGGTGCTGCACTATGGCGAGATGTTGCTAAGCGCCTCTCTAAGAGCCGCAAAAACTGGGCCCAACCAAACCTAAGCCGCGTAACTCGTTACGCTCCAGAAGGTGCGACCATTCTCGTACCTGGTAAGTTGCTAGGATCTGGTGAAGTCACAGGGAACCGCACCATCGCCGCCTACAGTGTTAGTTCCAGTGCACGAGCCAAGATTGAAGCCGCAGGTGGACGCGTTCTCACCTATGGTGAATTGATGAACGAAAATCCAAACGGAAACGGGGTGATTATTCTTGGATGAAGCAACAACCTACGTTTTCGACGCAGATGGACTTGTCCTTGGACGCCTCGCCTCCACAGTAGCAGATATGCTTCTCAAGGGCGCACGCTCTGATCGTGATGACAAGGTTGTCATCATCAATGCAGAGAAAGCCATTGTTTCAGGAAGTTCAACCTCTGTTCTACAGAACTACCATGACAAGTATGCATTGAATCACGCACGTAAGGGGCCTTACTTCCCACGTATGCCAGACATGATTCTCAAGCGCACCGTTCGTGGTATGCTTCCTTACCAACGAAAGAGCAGTGGCCGCCGTGCTCTGCGCAACCTTCGTGTTGAGATCGGCTGCCCTTCACACCTCGCCTCGGACCTTCCAGAAGGGCATGTCGAAGGTGATGCAAGCAAAATCCGCAAATCCTTGCCAGAGAGTTTCGTCAGTTTGGGCGACATCAGTGCAAGCCTTGGTGCACCTGCGCACCGATGGACTGGAGGTGAACAATGATGGCACGAAAGAAGAAATCCGTTGAGAGTTCAGGAAAGCGCAAGACAGCCATTGCACGAGCATCAGTCAAAGCTGGAAAGGGCCGTGTTCGCGTCAACAGCGAGCCAATCGAAATTCTCCAGCCTGCACTTGCACGACGCAAGGCAATGGAACCACTCGTTATCGCTGATGCCATGAACCGATTGTCCAAGGTTGATATCAACTTGACAACAACTGGTGGCGGCATAATGGGTCAAACAGATGCCATTCGAACCGCCATTGCACGTGGACTTGTCCACTACAATGGTGGAGCAGAGGGAATTGATGAAGAACTTCGAGATGAATTCCTACGATTTGATCGAAGCCTCTTGGTTAACGACCCACGTCGCAAAGAACCAAAGCATCAACTTGGTCGTGGTGCTCGCCGCAAGAAGCAAAAGTCGTATCGATGAGGTGAACAAGAGATGATTATTCCAATCCGTTGTTTTAGCTGTGGTACCGTTATTGCTCACAAGTGGGATGAGTTCAACAACAAGATTGCTGAAGGAACCAGCGTCGATCAAGCACTTGACGATGTTGGCCTCGAGCGATACTGTTGTCGACGCATGTACGTTGGACACATCGATTTGATCGAAGAGATTGTCCCGTTCAGCGCTCAGCACAAGTGAGGAGATTCTCGGGCCTGTGGGTTAGCTTGGCCTATACTTGGCGGCTGGGGGCCGTCAGACCCCAGTTCAAATCTGGGCAGGCCCACTCCTCACGCGTTTGTTGAATCCTCCTGTCATGGAAGCCTTGCATTGATATGGCTTGAACGCTAGCGTAACGCATGCGCTCACGTGCATTCCTTCTGGTTCTCTTGATGCTGGGCATGTCCATCTCTTCAGTGGCATCATCAGATTCAACCATCTCGAGCAGTACCACATGGAGTGGAACGGTTGTTCTGAGCGGGAATGTGACGGTAGATTCGTCGACGACACTCGTCGTCGAGCCTGGGACCATCGTTGATGCTCAGTCGTATTGGCTCCAGATCGATGGTGTACTCGAAGCAGATGATGCACAGTTCATGACGAGTGAAACCTCAACCAGCCCTGGCTCCTCGGGAGCGGGACTATGGGGTGGTATTGTCATCTCTTCAGGCGCATCTGCTGTCCTTTCGAATGTTTCCATCTCAGGGGCCGAATCGGCTCTTGAGGTACACGGTGATGTCACCATTCATGAGTCAATCACCATTTCCAACAGTTACATTGGCTTCGATATTGCCTCATCTGGAACACTCGATGCTGAGAATGTGACCATGTCATCCATCGAAATTCAGTCGGTGGTCAACCATGGTGATTTGACCGTCGATACAGGCTCTTTTGCAGATACGGCGACAGGTATCTTATCGACACACTTGCTCACTGCCAACGATGTTTCGTTCTTTGAAACCGGTGTCGCAATCGATGTCGTATCAGGAACTGCAACCCTCACAGGACTTGGGCTTGAAAATGTGAGCGTTGGTATCGGATCGGATGCCGGAGCATCAACAACGGTATCCAGC
>CALDQY010000111.1 GCA_937911445.1 uncultured Rhodobiaceae bacterium
ATCGATCCAGAAGTCCTTCGCCGTCTGATGGGTACTCGCAGTCTCGCTACTGAGATGACAGCGGAACAGTTGGACAAATACTACAGCGACAAGGCACCTGTGCCACATTCACCTCAAACTCTGTTTGAACTGATGCAACACGGGGGTGGTCTCGATCGAGAATTCAATAATCCACTGTATCGCGAGAAGATGGAAGGCATTGAATTGGATACAATCCGATCTTGGGTTAAAGAACTTTGTAAGGCTGGAAAAATCACAAAAATCAACGGTACGGGTCAAGATGATATTGACGGCAAATGGTTCAACCCGTTCATGGCAGAAATACACGGAACATTGGCTTGCTTGGCAGAAAGTGATTCAAATTCAATTGTCGACCTTCGTGATTTTGATACGAAGAATATGTCCTTTGAAATCGCTACTGAATTTGATGGTACAACGCCAACGGCATGGAAGACCATGTCCGTTGGAGATCCGCACGAAGCTCTTCGTGTGAAAATTCTCGAAATCCTTGGTTCTGAAGGTCCGAAAACAACAGAATCGCTTCATCAAAGACTTCCTTTCCCGGAAAAATCTGTTGACCGTATCGTCCACGAGTTGGAGACACGTAACGTCATTTCCGTTGGCTTTTTCACACAAACCGATGAAGCTGAATTGATTTTGAAAGTCGATGAACATCGAATAACTGGTGGAGAAGAAGAGGTTGTTGAGTACCGGTGGATTCAGAACCTCGTCTTGGACAAATCGTTCAAGAAATACGCTGACGTGTTTGATGCGTTCAACGAACATGTGTTGGTTCAAAAGCAGCAAGAACTCCTTTACAGAATCGAAGATTTCCGTTTCAAGGACTGGAAGGATCTGCAACTTGATTCAGATGTTGTCAGCGGACGTTTGCTTCATAACCGAATGGGATACACAACAAAAAACAACATTCCTATGCTCTTGGGACTGAAACCCGAACCATGGATTGGGGCTATGGAAGAAGAGGTTCTTTCCAAACTCCATCCAGATGAAAACATCACGCGCCAAGAACTGGTTCAAGATTTTCCCAAGGGAGAAGAACATCGTCAACTCGAGCGAGACGTCAAGAATGCCATTTCCAACCTCGATCGCCAGATGTTGTTCGTTAAACAATTCGAAGAAGTCATTGGAAGAAGGCGACGTTTGTCCTTGTTCCACAAAGTTCACGGCGTCTATGAACCAATGGATTTCGAAGACGCACTAGAAGAAGTTGTAAGGCGAATGGGACCCGTCAAAGCAAGCACGCTCCGCTTCTATGTTTCAAGAAATTACGAGGATCTTCTCGTGGCTTTGCACAATCTGGAAACCAGTGGTCGGATTTCAAAGGTGACGGCCCTCGTCCCCGATACAGAAGACTTCTATTGTACCCCTGCTGAAGTCGAAATGCTGCAAGTTCCAAGACGAGAAGATCGCACTATCCGTATCTTGACCCAATCAGACCCATATGTGTCTCGATTCATTTGGGAAGTTCGTTCAGCTCTCGATCGTGGTTGGTATTTGCCTGTCTTCAAGGGTGTTGATCCCGTTGGAAAGGTCCTCATGTTCCGGGTCAACGATTATCTTGAAATCAAGGACATGCATGTTCCGACAGCGTATTTTGAGGAATTCTGTGATGCGTTCCACATCCTCCTTGAAAACCATGCTGACCAGTTGGTTGACGTTGCTATTCTTACCAACGTCAACAGCGAACCAATTTCAGAACTGAGTCAGCCAATGCGAGATGGACTTGAGCGTATAGGTTTCAAGCAAGTAGGAGAACGAATGATTCGTGGTGGTGTGGTCGATCCGCAGCCCAGAGAAATTGCCGAACGTGCCTTGTTCCATCAGCACCATCTGCATCAGGAAACACGACATGAAAACGAAACGTTAGCGCTTCGAAAAATAAAGGAAATTCGAGACGATTTCGCTCTTCGTGGTCGATGCGAAGTGTTCAGGACCAACCTCAAATCGATGGCGAGTGCAAATCGCTTGCACAAGGGTGTTAACATGCGTGGACACCAGGTTTGGGCTCCCTACGAGTATTTCGAAAACCTGCTCACCATCCGTGGCATTCCTCCTGAGGAAGATTTGGTCGATATCATTGAATTCTTCAGCACGCAAACCGATCCGAACATCTTCAAAGAACGGCATGCATTGACCCAATCCGAATTCAGGAAACTGGTCCAGCCACTCATTCGTACCGGACACATTGTCGAAGATTTCCGTGGAGGATTCCGTGCAGTTCACCCACGAACCGACGAAGACCCCGTTCACTTACGCCGAGAATATTTACGCAACTTGGTGAGTGATTATCCAGTGATCACCATCAAGCAGCTGCTTCGGCTCTCAGGCACTCCATTCAAACCTGAGGAATTGAAAGCGGTTCTCAATGAGTTCGAAGAGGACGGAACGCTCGTCAAAGGATTCCTTATTGAAAATCTGCACGAAGTCTGCTGGGGAAGGAAAGAGCTGCTTGAATCTGCAAAATCGATCAATCCAATTCGAGACTTTGTCTTACCCCCTACGGACCCAATCGCACCGTACTTCGGTGACGTCTTGAAAGAAAAGTTTGGTTTTGGGAGCGCCTATCTTGTTTTCAAGAATGCAGAGCCTGTCGCCGCTTTCAAAGCGAACACGCGAAACAAGACCATCGATGTAACAGATTACGAAGGAAGCGAAAAGGGTTGGCGCGTGGTCAAGGAATTTGCTTGGGAGCATCAAATGCCACTCAAGACAGAACTCAGAATCGGCGGAAAGAAAATCGAATGAACTTCGGATTTACGTTGTTGTTGGAGCCACAGAGGAAGGCAATGGAGTTATGAACGTCCAATCGCTGACAAGACCATGGCGAAAGGCTCCCCGACGGTCGCAACAGCATTGATTTTGATGATGTTGGCATCCACATGTCTTGTTGCTTCAACACAAGCGCAATCCAGTGTGGTCGAGGATATCGAAATCCTACATACAGCTGTCAATCCGGACAACAACAAAACGTATCACTTGCTCACTGCATCTTCATGGGAAGATGCTGCCTTCAAGGCACGATCTCTCGATGGATATCTAACGACCATTGATGATGCAGACGAAAACACATGGGTGTTCGATACGTTTGCAAGCTTTGGTGACCAAAGCCGACATTTGTGGATTGGATTGAACGACGTCCAGGATGAAGGCATTTACCGTTGGCACGATGGAACTCCGTTCCTCTACCGAAATTGGGGTATTGACCAACCTACAGGTGGAGACGATTCCGACTATGTACACATCGCATCGACCAACATGGGCAACATCATGCCACAGACATGGAACGATTTGGAAAACAATCCAGAATATTTCCCAGTCTATGGTGTCGTTGAAGTTGGACCTGGTGCTGACTTTTCCCTCCGATTTGATGGACATGGAGACCACATTGTCATCGATCACGACGAAGGTTTGGTAGCCAATGGAACCTTGAGTATTGAAGCCACTATCAAAGCAACGAGTCTTGACGGCATTCGGTTCATTACCATGAAGGGCGATTATGGATGGGGAATGTACCTCTCGAATGGTGCCGTTGGTTACGCATCCGAATACAGCCTCTCCAAACATCCAACATCCAACATGAGCATCACAGAAAACACGTGGCACACCATCGGCGTACATGTTATCGAAGGCGTTGGTGGCATGTTTACCATTGATGGCGTTCCTGCAGGAAACATTTCAGCCGAAGATGCCAACATTCCCGAGGGAGATTTTGGATCCAATGATTGTTTCACATCTGGTGACGCATGCGATGAATTGTACGTCGCTCGAATGGGTGCAGGATGCGATTGCTACCACTTTGAGGGAATCATCGACGACGTCACCATTTCGTTCTACGAGGACGATATGTGGGAACCGTTCAGCCACTGGACCTTTTGGGAAGGCGAAGGAGGCGATACTGGTGATGCATTGAACGATGCAACAATGAATCGTGTCGGAATAATTCACGGGGCGGATTGGGTCATGCCTGACGGTTCAATCGTTGCTCAGGCCGTTGAACTGCTCAATGATGATACCTTGTTCATTGAGGGAATTAAAGAAGGCGATACACTTCTTTTCTATGCAGATATCGACGACTACACATTCATGCTCGACATCTACATGTGGGGTTGGTCAGAAGAGTTCTACGAGGATTGGGATTTCGAGTATGAATCCAACTTGCAGTTTGAGGCCTACGTCGGCTACGACAAAATCCCAGCTCCTTGGGACTATGACGATGAATTGACGGGATATTATGGGTCTGTTTGGAATTCCTGGTCATGGCCAGAATCCGATGTTGTTTGGTTCTCAATTGTTGCTTTGTCTGATTTGGATGAATTTGAGATTCAAGCCACGTGGGAAGTAGCTGAAGAGCCACCGAGCCTCGATGAAATGACGCAATTGTTCAACGGCGTTCCTATCACGTCCCAGACCGTTGCATCCGACCGAGACAGTTGGGATGCAGCAGTTGAATACTACTACGTGAACGTCACAGATTCACTCACTGAACTCAGAATTGAAACCTATGGTGGGAAAGGAAACATCGATCTTGTCCTTTCGTCAGGTGGCCCAATCGATCCAAATTACTACTACTATTACGAAGAACCGTTTTTTGGTGAGTTTTCAAATGAAGGCACGCAACAAAGCAACATTGCTTGGTCGAGCAACGATGGTAATGGGGAGGAAGTCAATCTCTTCGACGTTGAACCCGGTATTTACTACATCACAGCCTTCACCTATCGCAAGGCCACTGATTTTACAATCGTGGCTGATTTCACATACGCACCAGCCAACGCTGATCCATCCACTGCCATCGAATTGCAAGATGGTATTGCCTATGGACCGATGAGCGGGTACAATGGGCTCGATCAGTATTTCTTCATCGAGGTTCCAACTGGTACGGAGCGTCTGGAAGTTGATTTAGACGGTGGTTTTGGCGAAGCAACATTGCACATGCGCTACGAGAACACACCAACTGCAAGCGAGGCTGATCATCACTCAGGAGCGCCGGGTGCTGGCGACAAAATTGGATTCAACAATCCAACCCCGGGTAAATGGCACATTATGCTTGACTCTGAAAGTGTGTTCAGTGGTGTTTCGATTACAGCGTCCTTCGAAGACCTCTACGTTTGGGAGTACGATGGTACGCCGATCGAGTTGTTCAACGATGAAGACGTCGACGGACTCAGCGCTCCTGCTGGAGAAGAACTCTACTTCTATGTCGATCTTGAGTCACGTGCAGAGGAACTCATTATCACTACATACGGTGGAGAAGGTTCGCTGTACATTACTGCCGATGGCGAAGTCGACTACGATGATTTCTTTGGATTCGATGATTTCGATGAGTTTGAATTCTCAGAAGAAGACATCTTTGGAGAAGAATTCACGTCATACGGAGAGGGGACTAACCATGAATTGTACATCTTCTCGCCAGCAGCAGGACGATTCGATATCTCTGTGATCGCAGAAGACGATTTTTCGGATGTCTCCATCGTTGCATATTGGAAAACAAGCGATCGTCCTGGTCCAGAACCAGAACCTGAACCTGAACCTGAGGAAATCATAGAGTGTGATGATGGATTGGAGGATTTCTTCGAAGAATCCGACATTAACGGTGACGGCATGATGAATGCAGACGAGTTCCGCCGCTCGGGCGCACCTGGAGACGTCGAATTCAGCGACATTGACATTTCAGGAGATGGATTGATTGAATTCACCGAGGTATTGGCATTTGTTTGTAACTGTGAAAACGAGCTTGACCTCTTCGTGGTACAACTTCCAGATAAAACAGCAGCAGAATTCTTTGAGCAGTTGCCGTTCAAGAACGACATTGATATCGAAGTTCTCGATATGAACC
>CALDQY010000112.1 GCA_937911445.1 uncultured Rhodobiaceae bacterium
CGATGACATCAGACCAGGAAATGTCATTTCCAGAATCCATTGCGACGTAGACTAGGTCTTCGCCACCATCAGCGGTTGGTGATCCAGCAGCATCAGTTACAGCGAACCCGTACTCAGAGAATCCATCCCTGTACACAGTGAGTTGTGCCAAATTTACTTCGGACAATGATTCACAATCATTCGAAAGGTGGACTAACTGAGTCGATATGCCATTTGCCACAGTAGCGACTCCCGCTATTGACGTTAGGAAGAAATCTCCATTGTTCAAAGCAATTTCTGCAATTGGAATTGAAAGATTATTCATCCCACGGGTCGAATTGTCGAAAATGTCAATATTGCCGTCTAGATTTATATCGTAACCAAATGCAAGATCCGCAACATCGGGAGTGTATATCGCGTGATAAACTGACACGTTGATTCCAAGAATTGTATCCATCGTTGAGCCGTTTGCAAGAGTCGTAGATTGAACGTGAACTTCTGCGTTCTCACAGTCATTGATGATCTCTAGTGTAACTACCTGAGTAGGTGATTGTGTAGATCCATTTGATTCTGATTCCCCAATACAACCAGATAATCCTACAAGGAGAAGGAAAATCGTTACGAGAAAGACTCTTTTGCTCATAAACGACCCTACGTCGGGCGATTATTTGATGCTTCCCGAGTTAGAACTCAAGCACCACAGCTAAGACAATCGTCTGGACTGTCGAGGCTGCAAGCGATTTCTTCCATGCTGGTCAATTCAGCACGCTCAGCAAGACCGTTGACCGTTGGGTCGTTCTTTGCCTTGCTTTCAACTGTGAATTGGATCGCATCGGCAGCAGCCTTGGTTCGCAGGTAGTACATACCTGTCTTGAGACCAGACTTCCAGCCATAGAAGTGCATTGAGCTGACCTTTGCAGCGTTGGCATCGATCATGTGGATGTTCATCGATTGGCTTTGGTCAATGTAGGCGCCACGGTCTGCAGCCATGTCGAGAACATGCTTCTGCTTGATTTCCCAAGTGGTCTTGTACAAAGCCTTGATGCTGTCTGGAATGCCTTCAATGGCTTGGATGGATCCTTTGTGTCGGAGGATTTCGTCCTTCAATTCCATGCTCCAAAGTCCTGCAGCAATGAGGTCGTTGACCAAATGCTTGTTGAGAACGATGAACTCACCAGAGAGGGTTCGGCGAACGTAGAGGTTCGATGTGAATGCTTCGAAGCATTCGTTGTTTCCAAGAATTTGTGATGTGGACGCAGTTGGCATTGGAGCGACGAGGAGCGAATTACGCATTCCCTTTTCCATGATCTCTGCTTTGAGCGAATCCCAGTCCCATCGACCGGAGTGCTCGTTCATACCCCAAAGGTCGAACTGGAGGAGTCCTTGGGAAGCAGGTGAACCTTCGAAGGTCGAGTATGCTCCATCAACGACGGCTGCATCCTTGGATGCCGTACAGGCTGCGAAGTAGATCGTTTCGAAAATCTCCTTGTTCAGCGCACGTGCTTCAGGGCTGTCAAAGGCCATACCGAGCATGGCGAAGGTGTCAGCGAGTCCTTGAACACCGAGACCAATTGGGCGGTGACGCATGTTGGAGTTGCGAGCTTCTTCGACGGGGTAGTAGTTGACATCGATAACACGGTTGAGGTTCCCCGTTGCATGGTAGGTGACGTCGAAGAGGAGGTCGTGATTGAATGAACCGTTCTCGACGTACTTTGGTAGAGCGATGGAGGCGAGGTTGCAGACAGCGACTTCGTCAGCTGAGGTGTACTCCATGATTTCTGTGCACAGGTTGGAAGAACGAATGGTTCCCAAGTTCTTCTGGTTGGACTTGAGGTTCGCAGCATCCTTGTAGAGCATGTAGGGTGTACCCGTTTCGATTTGCGCTTCGACAATCTTGTCCCAAACTTCTCGAGCAGGGACGGTCTTGCGAGCCAGGCCCTGTGCTTCGTAGGAGTGATACAATTCCTTGAACTCATCACCGTATGCGTCTTGCAATCCAGGGCACTCGTTTGGACAGAAGAAGGACCAGTCAGCGTTGTCTTGAACACGTTCCATGAACAAATCAGGGGTCCACAATGCGTAGAACAGATCACGTGCACGCATTTCTTCCTTACCGTGGTTCTTTCTGAGGTCAAGGAATTCGATTAAATCAGGGTGCCAAGGTTCGAGATAAATAGCGATGGATCCCTTTCGCTTGCCGCCACCTTGGTCGACGTATCGAGCTGTGTCGTTGAAGACACGGAGCATGGGAACGATACCGTTGGATGTTCCGTTGGTTCCCTTGATGTAGGATCCCTTTGCTCGAATGTGGTGGATGGAAAGTCCGATTCCACCTGCAGACTTGGAGATCAAGGCACACTGCTTGAGTGTGTCATAGATACCGTGCAGAGAATCGTCTTGCATGGTCAAGAGGAAGCAGGATGACATCTGAGGCATTGGTGTTCCGGAGTTGAAGAGTGTCGGGGTAGCGTGGGGGAAGTAACCGTTTGACATGAGGTCGTAGGTGCGTAGTGCCTTCTCGATGTCACCATGGTGGATACCAACTGCAACTCGCATCAGCATGTGTTGTGGTCGTTCTGCAACTTCTCCATCGAGACGGAGGAGGTACGAACGCTCAAGTGTTTTGAATCCGAAGTAATCGTAGTTGAAGTCACGAGTGTAATCGATGTGATTGTTTAGGACCTCTGCGTTGGCCATGATGATATCATAGACTTCCTCAGAAATGAGTGGCGCGTGCTTCTTTGATTCAGGATCGATGTATTCTCGGAGATCGGTGATAACATCGGTAAACACGTCCTTGGTTGAACGGTGCAAATCATCAACGCAGATACGAGCAGCAAGCTTGCTGTAATCAGGGTGCTGAGAAACCAATGAGGCGGCGGTTTCTGCAGCGAGTTGATCCAGCTCGCGAGTTGTTACACCATCGTAGAGTCCTTCGATGGTCAGTTTGGTGAGATTCGCTGGGTCGATCCAAGTCGGATCGAGTCCTTCAGCCAAACGTCGTAGTTTGTCCAAAATCGCATCGAACCGTACATCTTCTCTCTCGCCTTTTCTGTTTACAACTTGCATAGTCATTTTGCCTCATCTCCTGCTTGTTTCGGTGCGTGCGTATCTCCCTTTGTTCGCGGTCGGTTCAAAAGTCTTCGTCCATGGAAAACCGCTGTTGGACACTTCCGAGGGATGCACCGTCCATGACGCCGGACTTCTGGTATTCACCAACGCGCTTTTCGAAGAAGTTGGTTTTACCTTGCATAGAAATCATCTCCATCCATGGGAATGGGTTGGCAACATCGTACAACTTAGAAGCCCCTAGGGAAATCAACAGCCGGTCAGCAACGAATTGGATGTATTGCTTCATCAAATCCTCGTTCATTCCGATGAGGTTAACTGGAAGTGC
>CALDQY010000113.1 GCA_937911445.1 uncultured Rhodobiaceae bacterium
AAAACCAAATCCTCGAGCGCGGGCGAGCGTCCAAATTCCATGTCTTGCTCAATTCTGTCTATGAGACGGAAGAAGGCAGGACACTGCTGTTGCGCGTGCTCAATCAATTCAAGCCAGAGTTCCAGTCCAAACGATTCGTCCTCGAGTAGAAGATCTGCACCGTCTTCCTTGAGCACTTCCTCAAGTTCCAGGCGAACAGTCTTCGAATCGAGGCCATTGTAGTGGCGATACAAGGTCATGAGAACCTTCTCACGAGCGTAATCGTGTTTGACGCCTCGCTTGACGTGACTCTGTACGTTTCGCATCAATTCGTCGTATTTGGAGCGAAGCAATGGATCGAGATGAGTCCGAATCATATCGTCGAAAACACCTTCCAAGGTCGAAGGATGAACTGGAGCTTCAAACGCATCGAGCAATCCAGATTTGTGAACCATGTTGAATCGATGTTCTCGTGTGACCATGTGGAAGCCGATTGCAAGCAGAAGCATTCCCCATGATATGATGAAGATATTTTCACCCAAAGATGTTTGGAGACCAAGAAGCAACACAGCGCCGAGGCCGATACAAGCGAGAAGAACCGTTGAGAACGAGAGTGAATGCATTCGAAGTTGTCGATGAATTCGATGGGCCATGCCATCGTAACCATGCAAAGCCTCGATGCTCTGATGGCGCTTCTCGGAGGCTTCTACTTCATGCCTGAATGCGGAATAAGAGAGTGCGATTCTGTAACGATGAATGCCGAGAGCGAGCAACCAACCAATCCCCACGACTGTCCCCAGAAGGAGCAAAGTCGAGCTGAAGGATTGTCCGAGAGAAGGCTCGATACTCGATTCCCACCAGTTCGGGTCGGTCCCTTCGTAGGCCCATGAACCGATGAGGATAAACAAAGCGAACGCAGGGAGGAGCAGGGTTAGGCGCAAACCAAGTGAAATCAATTGATTATCAATGGAGAGCAAGACACGCTCCCGCTCAAACAACGAAGAAGCGATGTCATCGCTCGGTGCTTCGACGGCCGTCTCGCTCACACAGTGACGTCGATGCTGCAACTCAAAAGCATTCGGGGACAAACGGAGCAAATTCCGCACTTCTTGACTCAACAGCGCTTCACGATGATGTTCTCGGCAATGTCTGTCGTCAACTTCAATTCATTTCCATCCACTTTGAACGTGTTGTTACCATGAGAAGTAATTGTGTTGTTCAACGACAGAGAGGCCCCAAAAAGGGATTGCAAAGAATCAGAAAGAAGGAGAGCTTGAATCGTTCCTGATTCATCCGAGGCGAGTTGCGAGAGTGGCACATGCGTTTCGGTGAACGATTGCACACGTTTTTGGAGGTGTTCCCCTGACTTTGGAATGTCTCGACCGGACGGATCCAGCATCGGATTGCCTAGGAGCACAGTGAGTGCAACTTCCAAATCATCATCGATGGCGTGTTCAAGTCGACATGCTGTTTCGTGCATATTTCCATCGAAAGGAATGCGAGCCAAGAGAACTTCAGCAAGCCGATGGCGTCGTTTCATCATTTGACCGTGCTCAAGGCCCTTTTCCGTCAGTTTTGCGCCTTTGTAACGCTCATAATCGATGAATCCTTTCGAAGAGAGTCGTTGGATCATTTCTGTGGCTGATGCAGGTGAGACCTTCAACCGTTCAGCCAAATCGCCTGTTCTCACCCTCGAGAATTTGTCGTGTTCGTAGAACTCGTACATTGTCTCAAGATATTCGTCTTCGAATTCTTGGAAGTGCCCCGCCATGTTATGGCGTAGACATACTGAATTTCAAGTGTTTCTCTGCGCCTTACACAGCAGGAAACACATTCGAGCATGAAGGACAACGAACCGAACCCCTGTAGGAAGATGGCACGCGGAGTGTTGAGGAACACTGCGGACATGCGATCTCAACTTTCTTCTCAACAGTTTTCTCCTCAACCACCTCATCGTCAATCGAATCAAGCTCTTCGTCCAAATCGACCGATGGTTCTGCCTCAACTTTGAATTTCTCTGAGCAATCAGGACAGCGAACCGTTCCCGAGTAATCGCCCGGGATGCGCAACGTTCGGTCGCACGAAGGACATGAGCGTTCGACAGGTTCAGCATCCTTCTTTTCTGGCTTTGGGGCAGCCTTCTTCTTTGCTGGCTTCTTTTCGACAGAAGATGCATCTCCAGAGCCTCGGCGTAGATGAAGGACAAAGATGACGCATGCTGCGACAGCAATTCCACCACCGATGGCAACAAATGGTACGTCCATGGATGCCTCATCAACGACCTCCTCGGTGACAAGCACGCTCTGTTCATCCTCTACAACAAAGGAATCGTAACGCCATTCAGCTGTCAACAACATCTCGTTCACATAGGGTGTCGTGAAGATGAAGTCAACGTTACGAGAAGAACTCGCTTGTAGCGGTTCGGTTGAGACTTCTCCAAGCAAAAGACCGGTACTGTCGGTCAAATACAACACGCCAGATGGACCTTCAGTTGAGGCTGTATTCTGCAGCATAACCGTCACCGTGACCTGCTGGCCTTGGATTGGTTCACGAGGCAACGTGAGGGGGTCTATGTTGAGAGAATATTCTGCTTCAACCGTTTCGAATGTTGCTGTTGCAATGTAACTATTCGTTGACGCAACCCATCCTAAAGGCTCCATTCGAACAAGGACAGTGTCGCCCGGCACGTCGCCAAGTGTTGTTTGGCCGGTGAGTGTACCAGAACCAAGTGTTACGATTTGTTCATTGAGGTAGACATCGGTCCCTGACAGGCGGTATCCATACCGGAGTTTGACATCACGGTCCACACCATTGGTGATTGAAGCATTCCAATTAAGAACCAGCCCTGTGGAAGCATGTTCAACATCAACCTCAACAAACATCGCTTGAGATGCAAGCACTGTGAATGATACTGAACCGGCAAGGTTCTCAAGCACAATCCCGTTGGTAGAAACGATGCTCCAGTTGTACGTATGATCACCTGCTGAGAGGTCTTCGAAATCGACCTGAACTTCACCAGCTGCACCTGCTGCTAACGTGATTGGGTCACTGTTGTATTCTATCCCTTGATGCACAACCTCGAGGGTTGCAGACCCTTCAGCATCCCCTTGGTTGCGAAGAATAAACGAAGCCTCCAAATCATCTCCTTCGTGCCAAGGACCACCTATCAACGAAAATCCGCTTGAACCTGCTTCATCGAAAATAGCAGAAGGCAACCCTTCCATAGAGTAGGGCACAGATAAAGGAGTCGATTGATTACGATCCCCTCCGTACAGGCATTCGAGAACACCGGGGCGTGCGTAAATCTCCAAAGACTCCACAATGGTTTGACCAATCCCAACAGAGAGCGTCTCGTTGAAGGCTTCCTCACCGAGGAAGGTGCATACCAGTGTCCCATCGAAGGCTCGCTCTCCGTTTGCGTTGGTCGAAGTAAGATTGAATTGAATCAAATCCCCAGCGAGATAATTTTCCGTTGCTAATTCAATGTCAAGCTGAACGTTTGGCAGAGGTGGCGGGCCAACTTGGATGGAATCGTTTTGTTCGATGCTGGTGTCGTTGATGGACATCTCAACTTCAAGTTCGCCTTCAATGACATCATTGGATGAGAGATAAACCAGAACTTCAGTGGTCATCGCATCGATGGAAACGCCCTCGAAGAACACGGTTTCATTCCATGCGGCTTGACGTATTTCGACCACGACGGATGCCGTTTGAGAACTGGTTCCAACGTTCTCCACGGGTATTTCGAGGTGGAGACGATCGCCCTGGCGAACCGTTGCATTTGAGGTCAGTACAGCATTTTCATCTGCTCCAGAGTAGGTGAGTGAATTAACACCAACGAATTGAACATCGACAGGCCCGTTTGCTTGCGCAGATGGGATTGTCACCATCGCACACAAGAGCATCGTAATCAGAACAGTGGCTTGTACATGACAACCACGATGTTCCATAATGTTCCTCAAACAATGGAGGTTTTTGAGCATGATGTTGAACAAAGGCATGACGGGAGGTTTATTGGTGGTTGCAGGGTGGGGCCAATACATGACGCCTGAGGAACTCTTGGCAATCACTCCAGAGTTTTTGGGCAAGGCCATCCTTCACCGCAGAGAACGGCTCGCTGCAGAGATACCAGAACAACTCGATGCTCGAAGCGATGAACTCACCGAAGCAGCGGCCATGGCCCGCTCTGCAAAGGCGAAGCGTGATGATGTCAACAAGAAGGTCGCTTCACTGAAAAAAGAGAGGAATGATGCGCAAGCAAAAGCAAAGAAACTCTTCATGGAAGCCAACGCCATCCGTGAATCGATTCCACAGCAAAAGGGAGACACAGTCCCAGAACCTGAGTGGGCGAAGGATCGTTTGCAACAACGGTTGGATGCCTTGGACCTATCACTCCAAACCAACTGGGGTACGCATGTTGATGAACGAACAACATTGAACGAGATGAAGAATCTCATTCGAGCGCACGAAGAGTGGGTCGATTCTCGCAAAGAGAAGTTTGCTGAGATCAACAACATGAAAGAATTGAGAGAGAAGGCGAAACAACTTCTCGAAACAGCAGACAAAGCACATCAAGCCATGGTTCAACTGCACGATGAGAATCAAATCTTCCACGATACATACATCGAGAACGAGCGGAAGAGAAAGCATGCTGATGCAAGGACGACTCGCCTAGCACAAGCACTCGATGAAAGCCAGCAAGGGATTGACTTCTGGAGCAACTGCATTGAGCATGGATTCCATGGACTCATGTTGGACGCTCAACGCGTTCGAGAAGGCGGAAAATCGACACGTGCTCTTGCTCGCGAGCGTCGTGAACAGCAAGAACAAGGTGGTGAAGAAGAATGAGTGTCTGCACCACCACTGGACTTTCGAAAGAGCAACAAGAGCGTTGGTCACACCTTTACAGGCACCTCGTCGAAGACATCGAAGTCCCCGATGTGTCCTCAATCGATGATACGTACATCAAGGCTCTCGACATAGAATTATCCAGTTTGATCAGGAAGATTGGCGATGCAAAAGCAAAGAGTAGAGAATCACTTACTAAGCACCTAAAGAGCCTCTTATTCCGCCGATTCGGCAAAAATGCTGTTGTCGAAGCGTTTGGCTCAAGTGTAACAAATCTCTCCATCGGAACAGGCGACCTTGACCTCTGTTTGTCGTTCAAAAATAAGCCTCCACAAAAAGTGTTGAGGAAGTTGTCTGGACTGTTCCACGAAGAGGGAATGGAGAACATCCAAGTGATTCCAAAAGCACGGATTCCTATCATTAAATTCAAAGATCCTCGATCCGGTCTTGATGTGGACATTTCCCTCGACAACAGACTTGCCATTCACAACTCGATGATGCTGAAGTCCTATGCACAGGAGGAACGCTTGCAGCGGCTAATCCAGATGGTCAAATACTGGGCAAGTCGCAGAGGCATCAACAATGCCTTCGATGGAACGCTCTCGTCTTATGCCTGGACATTACTCAGTATTCAACATGCACAACTGGTCCAACCACCACTTGCTCCGAACAGGCAACAGGGCGCCGAGG
Source organism: uncultured Rhodobiaceae bacterium (assembly GCA_937911445.1). Taxonomy (GTDB): domain Archaea; phylum Thermoplasmatota; class Poseidoniia; order Poseidoniales; family Poseidoniaceae; genus MGIIa-L2. Next base: position 5,518 of record CALDQY010000113.1, read on the forward strand.
CGAATCCAATCACCTTCAAAGGAACGACCTACGATGTGGGCTACAACGATGAGCACTATGCAACCGAAAACAACCAATCCCTCGCCTCATTGTTGATTTCGTTCTTTGAGCGATTCGCAACACGATGGGATTGGGAAAACATGGTTGTCTCAGTCCGAAGTGGTGAGGCTTTGTTGACTAAGGCAAAGAAGTGGAAGCATACAGGCCCTCTTCCGCTCGAAGTTGTCACAGGAGCAGATGACGGTTGGATGGAACACGTCATGCCGATTGAAGACCCGTTTAATCATGAGCACGACCTTTCCCGTGTCGTCCGTGCTGAAGGCGCTATGACGATTCAAAATGAATTCATGCGTATCATCGAATTGCTCTCCAAGGGATATTCATGGAAGGACATCTGTGAACCAGTGATGGACATCGAAGAGGAACCCAGCGATCTCTTCCACGATTTGAGAAACACCTCCTCCGATGAAATAGCAACACGACTTGAGCAACTTCGAGCAGACCTTGAAGTCGTTGAATCCCAAATTCGTGAACTTGTTGAGGAACGTCAGCATTCAAAGGAGCTCCTTGACCTTCTCCGAGGTGGACTTCGAGAAACCCGAAACGTCCGTTCCGACCGCCAACAAATCCTTTCTGAACTTCGCCCATTGAGCATGAAAGTACAGGAGATGCGAGAAGTTCGTGATGGCATCAATCAAAGGATTGCGATACCTACCAAGCGAATCAAGCAAGAAATGCTGCGTATTTTTGAGAAACTTACCGCAGAGGTTGATGTCTTCAATGCACCAAATCTTGGTGTGGAAAAAGGCGACTTTGCTTATTTCTTTGAATTACAAGCAATGTACGAAGCGTCGCTCAAGTCAAACGAAGCACATAAGGAATTCATCAAACTTCGACGTGAGCAAAATCAAGAATATCGTGCGTTGAAGAAAACCAAAAAACAGGAAGAAGATGTATTGGCGAAACTTGTTGCAAGCAACCCAGCACTCGAAGGCATTCATCCGAATCCTAAATCTGTCAAAGAGTTCCAAAAGAATGCGAAATTGCTCCAACGTTCGATCAATGAGCAATACTCCTCAAAGCACGAATTACGCCGTGAGATCGGCAGGCTCGAAGCATGGCAGCGTGTTTCGAAAAAGAAACAGAGAGGAGAGAGTCGCCGAGGTCCACGGAACGATCGTCAACAACGATCTCGAAGACCACGGGCACCGGAAGTCAACATCAATGAGGTCCGACAAAAAGCATCGAGTGGTGGTTCAATTTCCCTTAACGAACTTGATGCTCTGCTGTCCAAAGGCGGCATTGCAAGCATAGGCTCAAGCGAAGGACAAAAGCAACAGCAGAAGCAACGACAGTCCAAGAAGCGTTCATCTCGAAAGATCGACATCCGTCAAGGACGAACCCGTGGACGAAAAGAATCCAGGAAGTGAATCAGTGAAAGAGGGATGGCGACGAGGCCTACCCCCTTCGCAGTTGTCCATTGAATGGACAAGTCGAGTTCAGAAACTGTTCCTTGAAGGAACCGGTGAAGAATACTTCATCGGAACGATTCAAACCTTACCGGTACCAGATTGGAATGGGAATTTCATGCTCTTTGATTCTGAAACCGAGCATCAAGACTCGATGCGAGGATTGCTTTGGACAACGCCATTCAAGGACGATACGGTCCGAATTGTTTCCTTTGTTCTCGATGAAGGAGCACGTGGCAAAGGTTGGGGTTCACTCGTCTGGAATATGATGGCAGATCAACTCCTCCCCGAAGGTTACACCTTTGTCCAGCTTGAGGTACGTGCTTCAAACGAAGGTGGCATATCTTTCTATAGAAAAAGAGGGTTAGAAATTGTTCAAGAATTGCATGGCTATTATCGTCAAGGATTGGGCTACATGATGCGTGGCCAACTACGCCATCATCATCCAAACAATGATACGCCCTAGAGTGAAGTTCCTTACGTGCAAGAAACCTTGAATGCGTTACGACAGGTACCAAAGGTTACTTCTGTTGAACATCTCAACGCTTCAATTCAAGATACTCGTTACAATGTAGATTCGATCAAGCAGCTCCTATCAAATAGGAAAAAAGTGACACTCATCGGCAAGAATGGTTGTGCGATTTTCTATGCTCAAAAATCAAACATCGTCCTCATTCGGTCCGAAGCCAACGTCAACTTAGGAGCCATCGACCTGATACTCGATTCAATCGAATAAGGGGCCGAGTACAACCAAACCATGTGGACCTACGTCAACGGCTTGTTTTTCCATGGCGTGTCGAACGTGACGCATTTTTTCTATTTGCATGGTTCGAACAAGCTTTCCATTGCGATGATCCATCCCCATGTTGATGACAGCATCCGCAAGGAATCCCTCATTGCCTTGAAGTTCTGCATGACTTCCTAGATTTCGCTCCGTGATAAGCATCACATTGAGGTTCATGGAGCGAAGGAAGTCAAAGAAGGAAAACATCTTCTTTCGCATGGCCTCATCGACCGTGGTAAGTGAATAGATGGCGCCAAGTGAATCAAGAACGAACGTTGTGAAGCGATCGCCGTGTGTTTGCTTGAAGTGTTCAATCATTTTTCTTGTAAATTTGAGATAATCCATGTTCTCATTTTCTCGACGAAGTTCTGTGAAATCCGTGACTTGCAAATTCATAGGAAGTTGAAGCCCGAGACTCGAAGAACCACGCATAAGTGAATCCACGGTCTCCTCGACGGTGCAGTACAAACCAAATTCACCAGTTCGATTAAGATGATTCGTGAGCAACGTAAGGCAAAAAGAAGACTTCATTGAGCCAGGAGGACCTGTAATTAGACTGATGTAGGGTGCATGGAAGTCAGATTGTACGACGCGTTCCATCCCTTGCATTCCACCAAGAAGCACTTCCTCACCAACAACCAACACCTTCTCGATGAATTTGAACATTGCTTTTCCTTGATTTGCTCAGGTTCCATCTATCGAACGGAGTGAAGGGGTTATATGGGCGTGGTAGGTCGGTCGGGTGTAGCATATCCAACTGTGCCACGAAACGAGAGTGATGACCATGGACGATTTCAAGCAACTCTTTGAAGAACGACGCTCAATTCTTGACGGAAAAGCAACGCAGTACCGTGAAGAGCGCGACTCTTGGAACGAGAAAACGAAGGAATTGGTCTCCCAGCGAAACGAATTCAATTCTGAAGTTCGTGAATTGATCCAACTGTCGGACCAGCAAAAGCAGGTCCGTGAGCAAATGAACCAAGTCGTCCGAGAAAAGAAAGGTGTTCGAAACGAAGCCAGCAAGAAGGTCTCCGAGATTCGAGACAAACTCCGTGCTAATCAGCCTGAGGAAAAGCCTGCAGAGCGAGGACCACGTGGTCGCCGAGAGCGTCCAATTACTCTCCAATCACTCCAGCGAGAATTCAGTCGTCTAGAGCGTGAGTTCGAGCGAGGAGAACACACGGGTAAGAACGAAGGCAAGGTCATGAAGCGTCTCAAAGATTTGAACGCTAAGATTCGACAAATGAAGAAAGATCAGGCATCTTCGGACAGCGATTCAGCCGAGAACGAAGAACTCAAGGCTGCTCGAAAAGAGCATGATGAAGCCCACGAAGCCGTTCAAAAAGCAGCAGCAGCCGCTCAAGAAGCACACGACTTGATGATTCAGTGGGACAAGGAAGTCAACAAGCAACGTGAACGTGCGAACTCAAAGCACCGCGAACTGCGTAACACAAAGCAAGAGGCTGACAAAGCACATCGATTTTACATCGTTTCGCTACGCTGCTTGCACTCCATCCAAGACATGATGCGGGCACGACGAAGTGCAGAAGCCGGAGAAGGCGAGCGCCCAACTGCACGTGTCGAAGTGCAGGATTTGATGAGCAAGCTCATGTCTGGAGACACCCTCACAACCGAGGAATTGATGGAACTGCAGCGGTTTGATTGAACCTGCTCAAGCGATGGTATCAAAGACCGAGGTCGACAAGAGGCGGTTGAGAACCATGTTGCAGCGAGATGATATTGCACAAATCATCGAAGATTACGACCGGATGAAACTCCGAATTGGAATGACTGCATCACATTCTGCTCTCGATATCTGCGATGGTGGAATCGAGGAGGGTTTCCCAACTGTTGCCTACTGTCAGGAAGGTCGACACAAGACCTATGCGAACTACTTCAAGACCAAGCGATCAAGTTCTGGACGCGTTCTTCGAGGTATGGTTGACAAAGCCATCGTTATGCCATCCTTCAACGATGTCATGAATGATTCGATGCAAGTCGAAATGAGAAAGCGCAATGTTGTCTACATCCCAAACAGGTCGTTCACATCGTACTCATCGATTGAAGACGTTGAGAACAAGTTCAGAGTTCCACTTTTTGGTTCCAGAAACATGCTGCGTATGGAGGAGCGGACTGAAGAGCAAGATTACTACTGGATCCTTGACAAGGCAGGACTCCCATATCCTGAAGCTATTGAGAATCCAGAAGACATCGATTGTCTGGTCATCGTAAAACTGCATCACGCACAAAAGAAGCTCGAACGTGGCTTCTTCACGTGTGCCTCCTATGCTGAATACAAAGAGAAATCCGAAGTCCTGCTTAAGGATGGAATCATCGATCAAGCATCCCTTGATGGAGCACGCATTGAGCGATATGTGATTGGTCCGGTATTCAATCTCAACTTCTTTTACAGTCCTCTCGCTGATGAAGGCGAAAAACTCGAACTGCTCGGTGTTGACTGGCGATTCGAGTCTTCATTGGATGGACACGTTCGGCTACCTGCCCCACAGCAAATGACCATGCCTGCGCACCAAAAGATTCCAGAAATGACAGTTGTTGGACACAACACGGCAACCATCAGAGAATCCCTGCTTGAGAAAGCGTTTGAACTCGGAGAGAAATTCATCAAGGCTAGCAAGGAGCATTACGATCCAGGCATCATCGGCCCATTCTGTCTCCAAACCTGCATCGACAAGGACATGAACTACTGGATTTACGACGTTGCTCCACGACTCGGTGGAGGAACCAACGTTCACGTCAACGTTGGCCATCCATACGGTAACGCTCTCTGGCGAAAACCAATGTCCAGTGGCCGACGTATTGCGATGGAGCTTCGCATGGCTGCTGAGCAGGATCGACTTCTTGAAGTTCTAACATGAACACTACACATCTTTCGTGTGTATCCCTACGATACGCTTAGGTTTCACTGAGATTTCTCCATCGGTAGGGAGCATCACAGGGACATCACCATAGGGTCTCACCAATCATATCCTTACAACCTAGTGGCCTACTTTGTGCTCTAAGGTGGTGGATGAATACCTATCAACATTGCCGGAGATATCCTAGGGCAGTTTACGGACCTGCGATATCGGGAAGATTGTCACATTCCTATGTATTCAGTCATTCCACCAAAGTTTCTCGTGTTCCGTTTCCCCAAAGCCCTCCGGAACGCCCCATTTCTTGATGTAGAACTCAACGGGAACGGCACCATTGCCCCTATCCACG
>CALDQY010000114.1 GCA_937911445.1 uncultured Rhodobiaceae bacterium
CACCTAACCAAGGACAACACTGACTTCTACTTCAAATCGATGACTGGATTCGAAGAGGGGCTCAAATTTCCATTCGAGTTATTATTATTCAATCACTGGTGGTTATACAAACATTATCAATGGGGGCGTCTTTAGATAAACTGTTTACCATGGTTACACAATCGAGGTTTTCGGTCACCGCAGGTGACTTAGAAATCGATCTCAGCGGGGCTACCGTCGAGGTCGATGCGCGTCTCATTCAGATGCGTCATGATGACACATGGACCATCGTTCTTGAGCGACTTCGAGACGCTCGTGACGCTGCCATTGATGCGGCAATCGATGCTGCCCGAGACGTCGGATTGCCAGAGCGAGGTTCTGCCTTCCGTGCACTGGTTGAGAATTGTTCACTCAACAAGAAACCCGATCAAGTGCTTGCAGCAATTCACTATCTTCGCGAGGTTGAGAGCGTCTCTGACAGTCCCCCTAGGGTTGTCAATCAATTGTTCTCTGATGCTGGTATTGAACCTCCAGGTAATCTCAGTTTGTACCTCAACCGACTGAAAGAACGTGGCTTGCTCATGGTTCCATTGGAGTTCGGAGACAAAAACCGATATTCACTTCTAACGAGTGCCGGAAGGGCACACCTCGATAAACAATCAACATCCTGAGTGCCATATGGTGATGTCAGGCGGCGGGGCGGGTGACCCCCGAGATGACCCAGACGAAACCAAGTCCGAGGTTATCGATTGTTCGTATCAAAACCATACAAAAGCCATTTTCCGAAAAGGTAGGCATCGTGGGTCCACGTTTCGACGAGCAATCTTAGATGAAGCCGATCTAACAGAGGGCGACTTTTCGGAATGTGATTTCCGTCGAGCCTCAATGGTTGAAGCTGATTTGATGAAATCGGCTTTCGATGGGGCCGATTTCCGAGGCGCTGACCTACGTAAAGCCCGATGCAATCTCTCCAACTTTCGAAATTGCAAACTGAAAGGAGCAGACCTTCGTGGCATTCGTGGAAAGTATGCTATTTGGCAAGGGAGTGACTGGTGGAATGCGATTCTCAACGAAGATTTAGAGAAAGCGCTCGCCAAAAAATGGCCACGGCCATCCGATCACTCAGATTCATCTTGAATGAGTTCCACCCTCTTCGCTTCATCAAAAGCAAGCCTTGCTCTTGCATTGATTAACGGAAGCAATGCTAATGCAGCAATAAAGAACGTGCAAATCCCACATGCATAACCAAAATATTCTGCGTTATCTCGAATTGTACCATTCAAGTGCTTGTTGGCAGCATCATAGAAGACCATGTTGCCAACAATGCCTCCAACAAATGCGACCAGTGCACCAGACAATGCGATTTTACCTCCAATTGGTTTCATCCTGTACAGCAGAATACCTCCAATGATGCCTGTTGCGCTTCCTATTGCGAGAGAAATTCCTCTGATTTGGTAACCGTTGTTGTCGTTGACTTCTTGGTGGTAAGCCTGATATTGTTCAAACGAAACATTGTCTCCTTGCTGATTTGGCGTTTCTAGGATTTGCTCCATGTAAGCATCAGAAACCTCCTCAGTGTTCGCTAAATCAAGATCAGCCTTCGCTACGAAACCAAGGAATGTTGAAAACACAATCAAGAGAATTGCTACTGTCTTTGGCCCTTTGTGATCAGGACGGATTGCGAACATATCAGCAGCTTCACTGTTCATCATTCGCCTCAATCCTTCGACAGTTATCCAGTCCTTGTCGCACATCCTCGGGAATGGATATTCGCTTCATGCTATCCATATGGACACACACCGTGACTTGTGTTGATGTCCAGAGCAATTTACCGTTTTGATTATGAAATTCATAGCACCATGTACACGATGAGTCGCCAATGGCTTCAATCCAAATTGTAGCAGTGATGGTGTCGCCATAACGGAGTGGTGCATGGAAATCAGATTCCACGTGAACCACAGGGAAACCTGTCTTTCGAACCAAGAGTAGATCGGCATAACGAATGTTGCAAATAGGCACCCATGCATCCTCGAAAAAGCGGTGTGCTAGGTCGAAAATTCGAGGATAATAGGCAATGTTGGCTAAATCAACCATCGGGAAATCGACGCCCCGTTCAAGTTGAACTGCCATGCGAGTCCCAACGCAACAGGCAACATGAACTCTTGTACAAACTCAACACCTTGCAACCCGTTGTGCTTATATCAAGTCGGCAGGTGGGACAAATACCCCGGCCCCTTGGGGTAGTTTGGATATCCTTCGACCCTGCGGAGGTTGAGACCCGTGTTCGAATCGCGGAGGGGCCGCCAAATCACGACACTGCTTGTTCGGCGCGGTCATTTTCAATTCGTTGAGCAACGGGTGCGTGGTGCTTTGCAACTTGTTGCATGAAGTATTCATCAGAAGCGTACGGCTCGTCATGGATGAGAACTCTCGGTGAATCGGAGAGCAATTCGAGAATGGATAACACGTCATCATAATGGTAATTGTATTCGAAATTGGTTGAATCTGTGACCACCTTTGTCCACTTTCGTTGATGCTTTTTCTTGAACCAAATGGTAAATCCGTTCACAAGCGGATTGGCATCGGAAACTCTCCATTTCCATCCGTGCGTCCCTTTAATCTCAATCGCAGATTCTTCCGGTTTGAATTCTCCTCCCGTGGTGGATTCGATCCACGTTTTCATCGCTTCAGAAGCAGGACTTACACTCAAACCATACAGGATAAGCATCGCTCTGCGCAGAGGGCTGTGGTCCTTTTGCAGAATGAATTTATCATCGTTGAGGAGCATCAAAAAATACGAGTCAAGAACGTCGCAACCAGGTAATTCTGACACGTTCTTGTAATCCGGTTGAATGCAAACATTCGTCTCTTTCCCTTTGAGCTCGCCTTTTCTTGTTGTTCTTGTTGCTTGTAGCCCTCCGCCACCTACAAATGGGTTCTTGAGTTTGGACAGAACAGACTTCACAGGAATGGTATACGTTGCAAGATTACCTAGGACGATGATGTTTTCAACATCGAAAATGATTCGCTCAGGGTTCTTGTTGATGGTCTTCATCAAGTAGTCAAATGAGGTCTGCATGGCGGTGAAACTCGACTCGATTTGGTTTTGAAATTGATCGAGTTTGGCCCTTTGGTAGATCCATGCGGGTGAGGCTGCCTCTTCAATGTCTTCTGCCATTAGAAATTCGTCTTCCATAATTTACTGGGCATTCCAGAGTATTTGAACTCACGAAGGCCAGTGAACAATTTCCCAGTCGTTCTTTTTTGCAAACTGTTCGAGCGATGATTCAGGATTAACGGCAATCGCATGACCACAGATTCTCATGAACCAGGAATCGGCATGCGTGTTTCCATACCCGTAACATTGTGAAAGATCGTGTCCATGTTTCTTAGCATCTTGCTCCACAATCGGAACCTTCCCTTTTCGTCGAGGAACAGACCAGCCTCGTTCAGATCCCGAGAGCATTCCCGTTCGGTTCTCAGGGCCACACCCGTACACCTCATCCATACCAAGAACACGAGCCATCGCCTCTGCCATAGGCGCTACGGTCGCTGTAACGAGCACGAGACGATGGCCTTGCTCACGATGCCAATTGAGTCGTTCCCATGCGCCCGAGGAGACCCTTTCTTTCAGATAGGTCGATGCAATCTCTTCAGAATATTGTTCAAGAATCCGCCATGATGCAAGAGAGAGATGTCCGCGATTCCGCAAAGCGTCGTAAGGTGCTTTCCCAGTTAAGAGGCCAAATGTTGCACCCAGCGTCCATGCAATCGTTGCGTGAGGGATTCTCCATGGACGACGTCGAGCAAGAACGCCCGTCAAGGTCTTCTCGCTCGAGGCATTGAGCAGTGTGCCATCAAGATCGAAATATGCTGCGACCTTTTGCCCCTCGCCCATGCTGTATGCACATGAAAACGATTCATGAGGTCGTCGGTTCCAAATGCCCCGAATGTTGAAATCAAGCAATGTTGAGCGACTACCATGCAGCGATTGGTGATGTTTGCACTCGTCGCTGTACTCATCCTCCCGTTTGCAGGCTGCTTAGGAGAAGACGAATCCAATGCGACTGCATCAACACGGTCGCTCGATGTGAAGTGGACAGAGATTCCATTGGAAGCCAAATCGGAGTACTATTCCGATGAGGAAGCCGTTTCCTGGCAGCTTTCTTCTGACCTTGTTGAGGAAGATATTCAAAATGCTGGAGGCATCATCGTTGGAATTTCG
>CALDQY010000115.1 GCA_937911445.1 uncultured Rhodobiaceae bacterium
GGAGCCATCATGTGGCGAAGCATATCGGAGAAGATTTCGCTTCCCGTAACGCCTGCATCGTCGGTCTCCAACGTCGGTGATTGTTCTGATGCTGGAGGTGCATCGTCCATATCCGACATGTTTTGGGCTTGGACACTTCTCGTTTGAGGTTTAGCCTTCTGTTGCGATGCATCCATATGCGTCTTATGCTTGGTCGAACTATGGCCAAGGGTTCGATTGTTGCAGGCTGTCTTGCACCGCATCCACCTCATCTTGTATACGCAGAAAATCCTCCACAGAATGAACCAACTTCCGAAGGTGGTTGGGAGCAACTGAGGTGGGGATACGAACGGCTACGCGAATCGCTTTCGAAGATAGATCACGATGTATTGGTCATCCTATCGCCACATTGGCAAACATACGTAGGTACACATTTCCTTGGGCTACCTCACTTTGAGGGACTCTCTGTCGACCCTATTTTCCCCAATCTTTTCCGATATTCGTACAACCTTGACATCGATGTCGAATTGAGCAAAGCCATTCATGACAAAGCAGCGGATGCAGGTCTTGCAGTGAAAATGATGGAGAATCCAGATTTTCGTGTCGATTATGGAACGATTACAACCGGTCACATGGTCAATCCAGCCTTCGACAAACCTCTTGTTGTCATTTCATCGAACCGCTCTCGTCACTATTACTCTGTTGAAGTCATGCAAGAGATGATGATGGAACTTGGTCGAGTGACTCGGGACGCCATCCTCGAAAGCGGCAAGAAAGCCGTTGTGCTCGCATCAAATTCACTTTCCCATCGCCACTTTACAACAGAATCTGATGTTCCTGAGGACATGAGTAAAGAGCACATCACCAGCCATGCAATGCACCTCTGGGACATGCGAATCATCGACTATATGCGGACCGGGCAAGCTCAGCGAATCATTGATGAGATGCCTGAATTTACCGAACAAGCCATCGCTGAATCCGACGGCGGTGGTCTGACTTGGCTCCTCAGCACCTTGACCGTACCAACATATCCTGCCATCCTCCATGGATACGGGACCATTATCGGAACTGGAAATGCCATCGTCGAATGGCCCTGTTACGCTCACGAGGAGGTCTGAGTTTGACCAACCCTGTCCTTGCTTCGTACGTGGTTCCTGTCCATCCGCATCCTCTCTTGGTTCCTGAACAAAACGAAGGTTGGCAAAGGCTACGAGATGCTTTTGATGAAGCACGCCAACAGATTACAGACAGCGGAGCAGATTTGATCATCATCTACTCTACAACATGGCCGAGCATCATTGGGCATCAGATTCAAGCCGACCCAAATCCAACGTGGACCTTGGTCGATCAGGATTTCCATGACCTAGGATCCATGGACTATTCCTTCCGAATCGATGCTGATTTTGCAGAGGCGTGGAACAAGGCTAACCATGCGCGAGGTCTTCAGAGTAGAACTGTTGCCTACAATGGATTCCCAATTGATGTCGGTTCGGTTGTCGCCCTGAAACTCCTCAATCCAGACAATGCGATTCCAGCAGTTATTGTTTCATCCAACGTCTATGCCAACCGGGCTGAAACGACAGTTCTTGCAAAATCGTGTCTCGATGTATTGAAATCAACAGGTAAGAGAGCGGTTGCAGTCACTGCAATGTCAATGTCCAATCGAATGTTCACGGAATTTATTGATGCTGCTGAAGATAAGATTCACTCACTAAAGGACGATGAATGGAATCGTAAGGTCCTCGAGTTCCTTGAAGAGGGACGTCTTGAGGATGTTGCACAACTCTCTCGCACCATTCATCAGCAAATTCGCGTGCAAAAGGTTGTCACCTTCAAACCGATGTGGTGGCTATCCGCCATGAACGATAATCGAAACGATTTGACGGGTCGAGTTCTTGCTTACGAAGCATTGCACGGAGCAGGAGGCGCTGTTGTCCATCTTGACCCAACATCAAACGGAATGGGGGACAAAGAATACGATGAGGACGATGTTGAAGTCTATCATGGAGAACGCAACGTTCTCGATGCAGAGGGGAACGAGGATTCTCCTGAAGCAAGACACGTTGATGATCATGGTCCAGCATTATGGGACCCCGCAGAGGGCAAGGATGCGGTGAACGCAGATTCCGCACCAAAACCTGTTGGATTGTACCCACATGCGCGACGCGTTGGTGATCTTCTGTATCTTTCTGGTGTCGGTCCTCGGCAGCCAGGGACAAATGCCATTCCAGGTGGCCCAATTCGAGATGCGAATGGAGAATCGCTTGAATATGACATCAAAGCGCAAACACGAGCGGTCGTTGAAAACATTGCTCGAATCCTTGAGGAGGCTGGATCGTCGATGGAAAAGGTCGTCGATGTAACGTCGTTCCTTGTTGATATGGATCGTGATTTTGCAGGTTACAACGAGGTTTGGGCGGAGACACTCGGCCATTATGGTCCAACGAGAACGACGCTTGCTATTCGAGCTTTACCGACGCCAATCGCAGTTGAAATGAAAGTCATCGCTAAAATCTAACCTCTGGAATTCGGGAATATGTATCCCTAAAAAATGCAAGAGAATATATCCTTTGTTTGCTTGAAGCGGCATGGAAGCACTCTTTGTGCATGAATTCGGGGATTTTGCCATGCCAATTTCAAAACTCGATTCTCTTGTTGAACAAGGAACTGAAACCATCAAGAAGACCTTGAAGCGAAGCGTTGGTCTTGCTGGTGTTGTGATTATCTCGCTCTCTGCCATGCTTCCTGGTATTTTCGTGACACCAACTTTTGCTGCTGATATCATGGGTGCAGGAATCTGGTTGGCGTTCATCGTCGCAGCTGCAGTGGTTTTACCTGCTGCTATTTCGAAAGCTGAATTGGCATCAGGCATGCCATCGAGTGGTGGTTCCTATGTTTACCTCGAACGGACCTATGGGCCGATGATCGGTACAATCAGCGGTCTCGGGTTGTGGGCCTCGTTCCTGCTGAAATCAGGTTTCGCTCTGATTGGATTTTCAGCCTACTTCATCGCAGTAACAACGTATTTCGATATCGATATGGAAATGCTCGTACTTTCAATGAGTGCTTTGGTGCTTATCACCATCGTGAACATTCTTGGTGTCAAGAAGGTCAAAGCCATTCAAACACCAGTCCTGATCGTCACGCTCGGTATGCTTCTCATTACCTGTGCTGCCGCCTTCTTTTCGGCGGATTTTGACGGAGCACGTCCATTCAAGGCAGCCTTTGACACCGATCTTTGGACGCTTGCTGAGACATCAGCCTTCGTGTTTGTTGCCTATGCAGGTGTTACGAAAGTAGCCGCAATTGGTGGCGAAGTGAAGGATCCAGAAAAGAACCTGCCAGCAGGTATGCTGCTTTCCTTGCTCATTGCGACCGTCCTCTATGCATTGATTGCGTACCTGATGATGGCTGCTATTCCGGGAACGTGGTGGGAAGTTGATGGCAAAATTGTCGAGAATCCAATCTTTGTTTTTGCAGAACATGTCGCAGGTACTGAATTTGGTATATTCGCAGCAATTATTTCCGTGCTCGCCATGATTTCAATGGCGCTTGCAGGTATTCTCGCATCCTCCCGATTCTTGTTTGCGATGGGACAGGACAAGTTGCTCCCTCCTGCACTTGAGCGTGTTCACGAGACGTATGAAACGCCTCACTGGCCGATTATCATTACAGGTGTGGCGATGGGTCTTGCAATCTTCTTCGTACCTCTCAAGGATGTGGTCAAGCTAGCATCTGGGTTCAAGATTATGATTTTCATCATGATCAACACATGTGTCATCATTCTTCGACAAACAAGCGATCGTCATGATTGGAATCCATCGTACAAAGGCGCATTGTATCCGTTCATGCAATTGTGGGGTATTCTTGCAGGTCTGTTCCTGATTTACTTCATTGGAGACAAGGCATTCATTGGAGCATCTGCAGCGATCGTTGCTGGCTTGTTAACGTACTACTTGTATGGATGGAAGCATGCTCAAATCAAGAAGACGCCTTTCCATTCGTTTATTGGCCGTGATTTCAAAGGTCGTGATGACTAGAGATGTCTATCTCTTGTATGCATCCGAAGTCTTCTTTCCAGCATCAATGAAAACACCCGGTATCAATCCGTGGATGAGAAGTTGTATCGCACCAAGCGCGTATCGGAAAGCGAGTTTGTACGCTCCAAGCATGTGTTCAAAATATCCCATTCCGACGTCCTTGAGGTGACCCATGGGCACTCTTCGCAGAGGGCCCTTCTTGAGGTTATGTCAAACCAAATACGTTGAAGGTTGATTTTCCTACATCAGATGCTTCGTAGACGACCGCCATCAACAGGCAACGAAACGCCGCGAATGGCTCCAGCAGCA
>CALDQY010000116.1 GCA_937911445.1 uncultured Rhodobiaceae bacterium
TTCCGTTGGAAGAACGAACAATCGCTCTTTCAGGATCTAGGACATCTTGTAAGGTCCCGACAATGAGTGGTGGAGCACGCAAGTGGCGCACTTCTTCTTCAAGTCGACCTGCTTGTTTTTTGACGTTACGAAGTTCGGATTCGATGTGTGTCCTTTCGCTAATCAACTCTTGCGTTTTTTCTTGCAAACGTCGAAACTCTGCCTCAAGTTTCTGGAAGTCGTCGTCTCTGTGATTGTTCACAGAGTCTGAATTTCGGTCAACATCCGTGCCCATCGCAATCAATTGTTCCTTGAGCCAGCAGTGTATCAACTCATCGTTTGTTTTTCAAGACAACAGCGAAGGGTTCATCAATTGTCGATGCGAGCGATTCATGGGGATACAATGGGTGACTGCGAATTGTGTGGCGCAACAAAGGTCTCAACCCGAGAGCATCGAGTCAATAAAGCAATGTTGGCGATTTGTCAGAGATGCATAGGGCAAATGAACCTTGAACCCAAGCAAGAAGCTCCTGGTTTAGCCCAAGCACGTCGAAGGCCCGCTACAAAACCGAACCAACGACGATTCAACAAAAACAACATCATGAATAAACAGGAGAAAGAATTAGCAGACAATTTTGCAAAATTGATTCTCACAGCTCGTGAAAACAAAGGATGGACACAGGCGCAATTAGGTCAACGTATGGCTGAAACTGTGAATGTGATTAAATCTGCAGAATCAGGTAAACCGCCTGCAGATTCTGTTATCAAAAAATTCGAGATGATTCTTGGAATCGAATTGATGGTAGAAGCAAGCAATGATCATCAATCGATGATCGGTCAATCCTCGAATAGTCGTGGGATGACCATTGGAGATTATCTCAAAGACTTGCGGTGAGCTCATGGACATCCCTGTTCATGCAATTTGGCTTGCGCAAGACGACCCAAAAAAGAACACAGCCGTTCGTGCATCCAAGGATGATTTACTTCGATTGCATAAGGATTTCCGACGTCTTCCAAAAAAGGGAATTATTTTGGAACCACTTTGCGGTAAAGTCCTAGGACCAGAGGATCGTGAAATCTTTGACACGCATGGTGCATTGGTCGGACTCGATTGCTCCTGGGCTCAAATTGAAGATTCTGTTGAACACGTCATGCGCCGCACACGATTGCAACCTCGCATGTTGCCTTTGCTCTTAGCTGCAAATCCTGTGAATTGGGGAAAGCCAGGAAAACTGTCAACCGTTGAAGCCCTTGCTGCGTCCCTGTATTTGTTGGGGCGAGTAGACCAATGCAGAGAATTGCTGAGTAAATTTAGGTGGGGTGAACGTTTTCTCGAACTCAATAAGGAGCCTCTAGAGGCATATGCTGAAGCAAAGAGTTCTGCTGAACTCGTATCACTGCAGTTTGAGTTTTTTGACATAGAGGTGGAGCAAGATGAATGATGCATATTCAGAACTACCCCTGATGCGTCTCTTTGCAGATGAGGCTTCGATACAAAAAGAAACAATCGTCAAGGAAGTTGCAGTTGAATTACACGCATTGAACAAACGAGGCCATTACGAAGTCTATTCCACATTGCTAGCAACTCCAACCGATCTCATAGAGCTCCATGCCGGACATCTTTACTCAGAGGGTTATATCGATAAAATTCCATCTATTGATTGTCTTCATGTTCACGAAAATTCCGATACTCAAGTGCTCTACAATGGCTGTATAACCATCAAACCGCGTCAACAGATTGTCACAAGTTCTTGTGGAGCATGCAATCATCCGAATTTGACCGTAGCACGTAACGAACCAATCAACCATGATTCACGATTTTCAGATGTTGATTTGCCTCAGATCACGAACGCATTGGAACTACTGACGCGTTCAATGCCACTATTCCATCAAAGTGGTGGCTGTCATGGGACAGCACTCTTCTCTGCAGATGGTTCAATAGATCATGTATCGGAAGACATCGGACGTCATAATGCCGTGGACAAGACCATCGGTAAAGCCATCTTTTCTGAATCGACAGTCTTTGAGAACTCTATGCTCCTCTTATCAGGAAGATGTGGCTGGGACATTGTAGCAAAATGTGTACGGGTCGGAATTCCAGCCATCGCTTCTCTTGGTGCATTCTCATCTGCAGCGGTAAATTTGGCACGTGAACATAACCTAACATTGTACGGTTTCGTTACTGAACGAGGGGCCTGGAAAGTAGGATATTGACGCCGTAAACCTCCAAGCATTGATGAAGCCGATTGATTTCCGTCAAACATGAAGAAGACCGTGGATGGTAGAACACCTCTCGATTCCAATCGGTTGCGACTATCAAAAGTCAAATCCACTGCTGCTGGTGTTCCCGCTGCAATCTCTTCAATGAATCATGGAATTCGAAAAATGGGTGTATCAAGGACCGTGCAATCACTTCTTATGGTGAATCAAAAAGATGGTTTCGACTGTCCTGGTTGCGCTTGGCCAGACCCAGCCCATCGATCATCCTTCGAATTTTGCGAAAATGGTGCCAAAGCAGTGGCGGATGAAGCAATGAAAGCGAAGGTCAATGCTTCCTTCTTCCGCAAAAATTCCGTTGCCGATCTATTGAAACAATCTGATTATTGGTTAAACAGTCAAGGTCGAATTGCTCAACCTATGATTTTGGAGGCAAATGCCTCTCATTATACTCCAATCGAATGGGGTGACGCCTTCCAACGGATTGCTTCCTCAATTGATTCCATGGATTCTCCAGAACGTGGCGTTTACTACACCTCTGGCAGAACGTCAAATGAGGCTGCATTCTTATACCAAGCATTGGTGCGAGCATTAGGAACAAACAACATGCCTGATTGTTCGAACATGTGTCACGAATCAAGTGGGAAGGCTTTGATACAAACCATAGGCATAGGGAAAGGGACTGTCCATCTCGAGGATTTCAATCAGTCTGACTTGATTCTCGTTATTGGTCAAAATCCCGGAACGAATCATCCACGAATGTTGACAGCATTACGCGATGCAAAGAAAAGGGGTGCGAAAATCATCAGCATTAATCCATTACCAGAAACGGGAATGAAGCGATTTAAACATCCACAAGATTACTTGACGGGTGACGTTAAATCGACACAACTGGCTGATCTTCATGTCCCTGTGCGAATTGGTGGTGATGCTGCACTCCTGAAAGGTATCATGAAGGAACTTCTAACTTTGGACGCAATCGATCGAGATTTCATTGCATCAAAAACTGAGGCTTTTGAAGAGTTTGAATTGGGATTATCTACTCATGATTGGCAACAAATTGTCAAAGATTCTGGAATTGAGCGTGAGATGATTTACGAAATTGCACAAATGTGCGCTGACTCCAAAGCCACCATCGCTTGTTGGGCAATGGGTTTGACTCAACACAAAAACGGAGTGGCGGTCATACAAGAGGTCGTCAACCTCCTTCTCATGGGCGGTCATATCGGTCGTCCAGGTGCTGGCGTATGTCCAGTCCGCGGCCATTCAAATGTTCAAGGGGATCGAACAGTTGGCATTTGGGAGGCTCCGAGCGAATCATTTCTTACCAAATTGGAACAAGGGCTGCAATTTGAATTGCCACGAAAACATGGATATGACGTTGTTCAATCAATTCACGCAATGGAAGATGGTGAAGTTGATGTTCTCATCTGTATGGGTGGAAATTTTTTATCTGCAACACCGGATACACCAAGAACTGCAAAGGCCATTCAAAACGTAGGTTTGACCGTCCAGATATCAACTAAATTGAATCGTAGCCATCTGGTAACTGGAAAAACAGCGTTGATCTTACCTGTTTTAGGTCGCACCGAATTGGATGTTCAATCATCTGGTGAGCAATTTGTAACCGTAGAAAATTCCATGGGTGTAGTTCATAGCTCGAAGGGCAAACTCAAGCCAGTCTCTGCTGGATTGATGAGTGAACCTGCGCTTGTTGCGCAACTTGGGCAATTACTTTGCCCAGATGCACTGGATTGGGCATCATGCATCGATAATTACGATGCAATTCGTAATATTATGTCAAAGGCTTTGAGTGGATTCGAAAATTACAACGAACGAGTACGTGAGCCATCAGGGTTTCTGTTACCAAATCCTCCCAGAGATTCTTGTGAATTCTTGACTCCAACCAACAAGGCCTCGTTCACGGTACATCCCTTACCAGATGTAACGTTGCCAGAAGACCGTTTTGTGTTAATGACAATACGGAGCCACGATCAATACAACACAACGATTTACGGATTGCATGACAGATATAGAGGAGTACACGGGAATCGTAGAGTACTATTCATGAACGCTCTTGACATGAGCGAATATGGACTAAAAACGAGGGAAGTTGTGGATATTACCAGCCATTTTCACGGAACATACCGTCATTCGAAACGGTGGATTGTCGTGCCATACGAGATTCCTCGACGAAATTTAGCAGCCTATTTCCCAGAAGCGAACGAGCTCGTACCTCTTGAATCAACAGCCAACATTTCCAACACACCTACATCAAAATGGATTGAAGTCACTCTTTCCAATCCAGTAGATTCGTCGGAAGAGGAATAAGTGAGTAGGTATGGGGGACAACGCCTACGTTCGTCTTGTTCGCGAGAACAAGACGTATCGCCAATTTTGGCTCGCTGCATTCATCTCGATGTTTGGTGAATGGTTCAACACCATCGCACTGTTTCTCTTGATTCTCAAGTACACCGATTCAGAGCTCTTGCTTGGAATACTGATGGCTGTGCGAATGGGATGTTTCGCGCTCATGCAACCATTTTTTGGGCTACTCGCAGATCGAGTAAATCGAAAGAAATTGATGATTATTACAAACGTTTTACAGATGTTTCTAGCACTCGTATTCATCGCTGTCGACGGCCCTGAAGACATGTGGTGGATGTTCCTTTGTTCTGGTGGAATGATGGCTATGCATGGCCTGTATGTTACTGCCGAACGCGCAGCACTTCCCAATATTGTACGCAGTGAAGATTTGACAACGGCCAATGCATTGGACAGTGCTACGTGGTCGACAGCACTCTGTTTGGGTGCATTTACTGGAGGATTGGTAGTATCCGAATTTGGCGTCAACGTAGCATTTGTTATCGACTCTGTCACGTTTCTCATAGGAACCATCCTATTGATTCCTCTTACAGTTCCACAGACCTTTGACAAAGTGTCCTCTGGATCAATCATCTCCTCTGCATTCAAGGATATATGGATCGGTCAAAAGAGAATAAAATCAGACCCGCGTTTGTTCCGTATCATATTCGCAAAAACATCCTGGAACATCGCAGGAGGGGGTTTAGCAGGCGTATTCCTCGTCCTTGCTGGCAACGATATTGAGTTTGTAGGGGCTGCTCTTGGTTTTGGTATCTTCTTCTTTGCGCGTGGTGTCGGTACGGGTATTGGCCCGATACTTGCACGTAGATTGTTCAAAAATTCGGAAAAATGGCCTCGACTCATTGGATTACTCATTGTTGTGAGTGGCCTGTTTTACCTCTTGGTCGGTTTCAGTTTGAATGGACCACTTCTTCTAACGCTTGCATTGGTAACACTTGCCCATACAGCGAGTGGTGGAAACTGGGTCTTGTCTACAGTTCTTACCCAGCAATGGGTTGAAGATGAAATGCGTGGACGCGTTTTTTCAACGGATATGCTTCTTTTATCTCTTGGACAGGTCATATCAACAATCTCAGCTGGTTATCTCGTCGAACATGATTACGTGAATTTGCAACAAGGAATCCTGTCCTATGCATGCTTAATGATCCTCTCAGGATGCATCTTCACACTGTGGAATCCTAGGAGCACAACTCATGCTCACAAATCGGTGGAATGAAGTACATTCGTTCATCCGAGTTTTTGTCGATAATGTCCAATTGCAATGTCGAACTTTCACCTTCTTGGACCGTAACGATGGAAGATGTGCTTGCAGGCAAATAATCCTCGCCAGTTGAAGCAAGGGAGACACGGATGGTATGGCCTTCTTCGATCATAGCATCAAGGGGCATGAATTCCATTTTTGCATTGATGGTCTCAAGAACCGGAAGCCATGTTTGGATGTCATCGCCGCCTGCATGGTATCGTAGATCCATTATAGCATGACCAACATGGATGCATGAACCTTCGTAACAATCTTCGAGAAGTGCGTAAATTTGACCGCCAACGCTTGCTGTTGTGACATCGACGTGAAGTCTTGGTGTACCGGCAACGCGTAATGTTTCAGTGAGTGGCTCTGTCTCCCATACAGGTCCTGATGAAGCATCTGGAAGAATGGTCAGTGAACCGCCAACGTTGGACAACTCTCCACCAAGTGATGCGACCCATTCTGTGGTATCAGCTGGGGGGTAGCGTGATTCAATTCGCCACTCACCATAGTTGTCTTGGACCTCAATCCACTGTCCTGGTTGAGGACCTCGCTCTTGGAGATAATACTCAAACCATTCCAGTAGGTCTTGCATCCAATCGTATCGAATCATCTCAGGGAATGCTTCGCCACCTCTGCCACCCAAATCACTGCGTTCAAACAATTGCTCAGGACGGTCTGGATAATCATGGTCCCATTGTCCAAACAATCCTTTTGCTTCAATACCGGCATCAATGAGCGCGTTCATCGTGGGAACTGCCATGTGTGGATCAACGTTCCAGTCATGCATTCCTTGGATAAGGTAGACCGATCCCTGATAGTTTTCTAGGACCCGGTCTAGGAAATAGCGTTCAGCCCAGTATTCACCAAAGACTTCCGAGCCCAACAAGTAAGCCGATGTTCCAGTTCCAGGTCCAATCAAATAGTCAGGGCATATGTTTTGGTAATCCTCCTCATCTCCGTCTATTCCATATGATCCATAGACACCGTTGTGCATAATTGGTGCACGTGCCTCGGCACTGCCGTTTCTCCACATCAATTCTTTGACGCCAATAAGGCCTGAGATTGGTACGATTGTCTTGAGGTAGTCATGTTCGTTTCCGAACATTGCTGCCTGCCAAGGCGTCGATCCATCATAGGATTTTCCAATCAAACCAACGTTTCCATTGCTCCAATTTTGTTCAGCCAACCAGCGCACTGCTGCATCGTTTCCTAATTGCTCCGCGTTGCCCATCAAATCCATGCAGTGATTTGACCTGCCTGTGCCAGATACCGAAATTTGTGCAAAGGCATACCCATGAGGCAAGATTTGATCAATAATCATCGATCCAAGCCAACTTCCAGGAACTTCGATTGTTGGTGTCTGAACCGATGGTTCTTGGAAGTAAGGTCCAATCTCAGCGATGACAGGTACTTTCACTCCATCCTCGACATCGGGCCTCCACACGGCTAGACTAATGAGTCCATTTGGTGCTGCACCACCCTCTTCAAGCGGCAGTTCATATTCAACAAAGTGATGGGTTGAATTCCATTCATTGGGCGTTTCTAATATTTGATACATTCCCGTCTCCAGTACGTATCCATGTGGTCCGTCTGTGCTGTAATCCTGTAGATAACGTTCCCATAACGGTACATATTCCCCACTCGAGGAATTATCCTCTCCTGTGATTTGAGTAACTGCGTTGCCAAAATTGGCTGATAGGAATAAGAAAACAATACACACTGCGATTGTTGCACCAAGCACCGCATTGAATGATTTTGAAATATCTTTTTCGACATCAAGCAAGATGGCATCCGTCTCGATATCGTTCGTCATGATTATGTCACACATCGCATGTTCTTCAATCCGTCGGACTGCTGCACAATGAATAATCCTCAAGTCCTTCGGTCGATTGGGTGAGTCGTAGGGAGCGTCATTTATGTCAGACGAACTGTATCGTGGCTTGCCCAAGAACTTGCCACCACACCCTGGTCTTGACCCAAATGTTGACCATGCTCCTGTTCGAAAACAAATCCTGACGCCTTCTGAAGAGCGGTTAGCATTACAGAATGCACTTCGGTACTTTGATCCAAAGCATCATAGCGCACTCTCAAAAGAATTCCTGGAAGAATTACGAACATACGGTCGAATCTACATGCATCGGTTCCGGCCAAATATTAACATCCATGCACGCTCAATTCATGATTACCCAGCAAAATCGATACAAGCCGCTGGTATCATGCTGATGATTGACAACAATCTTGATCCTCGTGTTGCTCAATTCCCGAATGAATTGATTACATACGGTGGCAATGGGGCAGTCTTCCAAAATTGGGCTCAATATCGGTTGGTGATGAATTACCTTTCAGAAATGTCCGATGAACAAACACTTGTCATGTATTCTGGGCACCCTTTGGGCTTATTTCCATCGAACATAGATGCTCCACGGGTTGTTGTTACAAATGGTACGATGATACCCAACTACTCCACCACGGCAGATTATGAACGACTCAACGCGATGGGTGTCACTCAATACGGTCAAATGACTGCTGGTTCGTACATGTACATCGGACCCCAAGGCATCGTACACGGTACAACAATTACACTCATGAACGCTGCTCGCATGAAATTCGGAGTATCATCGGACAGTAATTTGGGAGGTCTGTGTTTTGTTACGTCCGGACTGGGAGGCATGTCAGGTGCCCAAGCGAAAGCTGCAGTCATTGCTGGCGCAGCGTGTATTGTAGCTGAATCAA
>CALDQY010000117.1 GCA_937911445.1 uncultured Rhodobiaceae bacterium
CTACGGACGGATCTGCCCGATCGAAACGCCAGAAGGCCCAAACATCGGATTAATTGCGTCTTTGGCTACCTATGCTCAGGTCAACTCCTACGGATTTCTGGAAACTCCTTATCGCAAAGTAGAGCAGGGCAAGATTACCGATAGCATTGAATACCTCTCAGCGACTGAAGAGGATCGCTACAAGATTGCCCAGGCAAATGCTGTGATTGACGAAGGAGGTAACTTGGTCAACGACTTTGTTACCGCCAGGGTTGGAAGTGAGTTCAGCATGGTGCCCAAAGACCAGATTGACTACATCGATGTATCGCCAATCCAACTTGTATCAGTAGCAGCCTCGCTGATTCCATTCCTCGAGCACGATGATGCTAACCGAGCATTGATGGGGTCGAACATGCAGCGTCAGGGAGTGCCTCTGGTGAAGCCTCAGGCTCCGCTGGTAGGGACAGGTATGGAGCATCAAGGAGCACTGGATTCGGGAACCTGCACCATCGCAAGACGAGCCGGTATTGTTGACAGTAGCGATGCTTCCCGCATCGTGATTCAAGCAGATGTGGATTTGTCCAGTGTCGACAGCATCGTGCCCAACAATGTCGATATCTATCACCTGATCAAATATCGACGTAGCAACCAAAATACTTGCATCAACCAGCGTCCACTCGTCAAGAAGGGTGATTATGTGAAAGCTGGTGACATCATTGCTGATGGAGCTTCCACAGAGAATGGTGAGTTGGCGCTGGGACAGAACATCCGGATCGCTTTCATGCCTTGGAATGGCTACAACTTCGAGGATTCCATCACTGTCTCACGGCGCTTGTTGCATGAGGATGTCTACACTTCTGTGCATATCGATGTTCTCGATACGGTTGCTCGTGATACGAAGCTGGGCAAGGAGGAAATCACACGTGATATCCCCAACGTAAGCGAAGAGGCACTGAGAAATCTGGATGAGAGTGGGATTATCCGAATTGGTACCTACGTTCGTCCAGGGGACATCCTGGTTGGCAAGGTCACTCCGAAGGGAGAAACCCAACTCAATCCCGAAGAAAAACTGCTTCGAGCGATTTTTGGCGAGAAGGCAGGTGATGTTCGAGATACCTCCTTGCGTGTATCACAGAGCATGGAAGGCGTTGTCACGGATGTGATCGTCTTCAACCGTGAAGGGGTGGAACGCGATGAACGGACGCGCCAGATCGAAAAGGATATGCTGCGCCGCTACGAGAAGGATCATCAAGATGAAGTTCGCATCATCCGCAAGAACCTGCTGGATCGAGTCTGCTCAATCGCCAGCGGGCAAGCATTGGGAGAAGATCTGCGCAACATGCAGGGTGATGTTTTGGTTCCCGCAGGAACAGAGCTCACCCGTGAATCGATTGAGAAAGTTCCCTTCATACGTGGAGCCATTGATGAGATGCAGATGGAAGACGCCTCAATCAACAACAAGGTCCAGACGTTGATTCACAATGCGTTGCAGCAGAAGGAAATGATGGACAACGTCTTTGAGGATCGTTGTGAAAAGTTGTCCAAGGGTGATGATCTGCCTCCAGGTGTGATTCGGATGGTCAAGGTCTATATTGCCACCAAGCGCAAGCTCTCTGTCGGTGACAAGATGGCTGGCCGTCACGGAAACAAAGGTGTGGTTTCTACAGTACAGCCCATCGAAAACATGCCATACATGGAGGATGGAACCTCAGTGGACATCGTACTCAATCCGCTTGGAGTGCCATCCAGGATGAACATTGGCCAGGTTCTGGAGACACACTTAGGACGTGTGGCTTCGGGATTGGGTAGCAAAATCGAGGAGATGCTCGAGAAGCAGCAACCTGTCAAGAAGCTGCGTAAGTTTATCAATCAAATCTATGAGTCCAAAGTCGCTCAGGAGCACTTGGGAGCGATGAGTGATGATGACTTCCTAGAGTTCATGAAGCGCTACAAAGTCGGCGTTCACATGTCAACCCCTGTGTTTGATGGGGCGACTGAGAATGATATTCACCGAATGGCTGATTTGGCGGAGTTAAATCACTCTGGCCAAGTCTGGCTCAATGATGGATTAACCGGAGAGCGTTTCAGCCAGAAAGTCACAGTCGGTTATGCCTACATCATGAAGCTGCATCACTTGGTGGACGAGAAGATTCATGCTCGCTCAATTGGTCCATACTCGCTGGTGACTCAGCAACCTTTGGGTGGCAAGGCCCAATTTGGAGGTCAGCGCTTTGGTGAGATGGAGGTCTGGGCCTTGGAAGCA
>CALDQY010000118.1 GCA_937911445.1 uncultured Rhodobiaceae bacterium
AGAAGATGACCTTGATTTGGAGCTCATTGACATTGAATCCATCGAAGATTAGTCTTCGTTTGTATGAACAACGTACCATTTCCCTTATGTGCTATTGGGACGACCATAACACATGAATGGGGCGGACACGCTGAAGACTGGTTCATCTGGAACATCCAAACTGGATCGTTCAAATCGCCGAACAGTGGCGCAGTCTGTCTTTTTGGTAGCGCTTATGGTCTTCTCCACGCTGACAGCCATCGATTTCGTTACAGAAGAAGTGAGTGCTGCCTCCGATTTGGATGGAGATGGCCTCACATACGGTCTGGAGTATCTGATTAATACGGCCGCAACCGATTGGGATTCTGACAACGATGGTTTGCCTGACGGTTGGGAATGGAAGTATGGGCTTGACCCGCTTTCAGCAACTGGTGGCGATGGCGCTGTTGGCGATCCTGATGGCGATGGTATGTCGAACCTACAGGAGTATTCCTATCTCCAACCTTCAAACTGGGACAATCCCGCTACAACCGGCGTTCTTGACAACGGTGTTTGGTGGAACGGTACCATCCCAGTCAACGACTGGAACGAAGAAGATTCGATGCAGTTCAATCAACCCAAGTGCGGTGATACGGGAAGCGACGGTCAAGGCAACACCATTCTTTGCGATGAGGACCCCGTTGGCAACGTGTGTGCCAACGGATTCGATGATGACAAGGATGGTCAAGTCGACGGATCCGATTCTGACAACGACGGCGACGCAGATTGTTCATCCGATGATGATGACGGTGACGGTATCGCTGACGAAGACCCCAACGGTTGGGACACGGATGGTGACGGTATGCCCGATGGGTGGGAAGCCGCAAACGGCTTGAACGCGACCAGTGCTTCCAACGCAGATGGTGCCAATGGAGACCCTGATGGTGACGGACTCATCAATCTCATGGAATACGTTAACCCTTCATGGACAACGAACTGTGGCGGAGTGCCTTGTTTCCGACAAGGTCCAGATGGTGTTCCCACAGAGACCGTTTCTCCGTGTGATCCAGTTCAAGGCATTGGTCCGGGTGCATGTGCTACACTTACAGCAGAAGTGGATGGCATCACCTCGACCAACCCACAGGACAGCGATACAGACAACGACGGTCTCAACGACTCTTATGAGGCCTTGACATTGCTCACCGATCCAACGAGTTCCGATACCGACAGTGACGGCATCCCTGACGGTGTTGAAATCAACGGTGCCTACGGAAACCCTCCACAAGCTTCCGACCCAAGAGACAACAACACCGACGGTGATGCGTTCGATGATGGTGACGAGGATGCAAACGGAAACGGTATCATTGATCCGGGCGAAACTGACCCTACCCGAAGAGAAGACTCGGGTGACGAGGACAACGATGGTATTCAGAACTGGGAAGAGAACCTCTCGTGTACTGAATGGAACGTTGCTGATACGGATTTTGGTGGCATCAACGACGGTGATGAGCGAAACGTGAGTCACGGCACCGACCCTTGTGATTCGTTGGTGAACTTCGCCACCACATTCGTATCTTTTAGCGCAGCAAATCAACTGTTCCTTGTTGATGCTACTGGTTTCAACCCGAACGGTGGAATCGGTTACTACAACAACTCAGGAACATACACGACCTTCAGTTATCTCTCTGCTTCATGGACCAGCAATGCGTTGCAAGGTGTATCGCCTGCCCCTACAGGGACGCCGACGTCCATTGAAAGCCGAAATGGTTCCTTTTGTCACACGGCTGCCAACCAAGACGGAACCATTGGAACCACACGAGCCTACTGCGATGACGACTACACCGACAGTGATGCGGATGGTCTAGCAGATTGGGAGGAACTGTTGGGAACGTACGGCTGGTTTTCCAATCCAACTCTTGCTGATACTGACGGCGACGGTGTCAGCGACTACGACGAGGTGTTCGACAACACAGACCCGACTGAGCCGTGCTTCAACACACTCGACCCTGATGGTGATGGCATCAATTCCTACTTTGAAAACACAACTGGGTGCAATCTTGCTTTCATTGGGATCAACAACGGTTCGACCGATATCTGGGTCACGGACTATCTTTCGGTAGACACCGACAGTGGTGGCGTTGATGATCGAACAGAATACTTCGACAACACCAACCCCGAAAACGATCCATCAGACGACCTCTTGCCAGATGATTTCGACAACGACGGTATCCCGGATGCTGTCGAGAATGCAACTGGCTCAGATTGGCGCAATCCCGACACCGATGGTGGAGGAATGCTTGATGGTGCGGAATGCCCTCAACAATTCTGGTTCTTCAATTGCGTCGGAGCGCCTTTCAATCTCTTTGACCCAACGGACGACCTTCCACAAAACGACGTCATCTTCTGGGCGAACAATACCACTGGAGTGGTCGATCTTGACATCGAGAAGTACTGGCGAAAGTACACCAATGACATTCCAACCGGAAATTCGTACACACACGACAATTCAGTTCACCCGGCCTCTGAAGTGGTTCCGCCGTTCACAAATCTCACCCACATGGCAAGCACCAGCTTTGCAAACGACACCATTACGTGGCAAGTCACCTACAACTTCCCTGTCGGGGAAGGTGCGCTTACGTTGCCCGCCTCAACCACCAACGTTTCATTCTGGGCCGATTCAGCCGTGATTTTGTCCCGAACGAACGATACACATCGATACGAGGTCGACGGTGGATTCGTTGAGGAAATTGTTGTTCAGCAACCAGAGTATTACTTCGACTGGAGCACGCTTGCAAGTTCAAGCATAGCCGGTCAAGGCTTCCCTTACGAAACGGCTCTTCCTGACTACTACACCGATTTGACCGATTCACGTTCTGTTGTCTACAACATCACCAGTGCTGTCATCAACGATGCTTCCGCCGTGAACGCCTACGATCAGGCATTGGCTCTACAGACGTTCTTGCGGGACGGAAACGCATCAACAGAATTCAAACTTAATTTCGATGGCTCAGGCTTGGTCGATGGTGAAGATTTGACACAGTTCATGCTTGAAGTTGCAAATGAAGGAACCTGTGCAGAGTTTGCAACTACCTACGTGACCATGGCTCGAGTGATTGGTCTTCCAGCGCGATTGGTCAGTGGATTCAAAGGTGGAGATTGGACAGGCAACGGTTACGCAGTCGGCGCCCAGCACCTGCGTACATGGGCTGAGGTTCGATTGCAGCAGTCCTCTGCAGCGGGAGGCCTAGATTTCGGATGGGTTCCATTCGATCCATGTCCAGATTCTGCCGAACTCGACATCAGCAATGTTCTCTATTCGCCAACTGACTTCGACCGTGATGGAAGCGCAGGAAACATTTCCATAAGCGGGAACTTGCTCTTCTTGGACAATCAAACAGCCATTGAACAGCACATCGTTCGTGCTTACCTCGTTCCTCTTGTCGAAGCCTTTGATGGCGTAAGTGGACTCAACACGCCAGAACGCCTGCTTGAGGTCAACATCACCGATTCGAGTGGATTCTTTACCATCGAAGGTGCTCCTGTTGAGGTGATTCAACCTGGCTTTGGGGCAATTATGATCGAGGTCGAACAAAAGGGATACGTTTCTGGCCAGACGATTCTGACTGCAAATTCGACAGTTCAAGGACCTGCGAATGCTTGGTGGATGAATGTTACAGATGATGCAACGCTCAACCACACGTCACCGGGTGCAATCGACGCACCGATCGTTGGTGCCGGAGCAACAACGACCATTGAAGGTTTCATCGGTTACGAGCAGCTACCGTTTTCGGATGCCTCATTGGTCGTCAATTCGACCGTATGGCTTTCCTTTACTTCATCGGTCGATGGAGCACAGAATTTGACCACACAAGTTAGTCCATCAGGAACATGGTCGTTTGAATTGACTCTGGATGAACTGGAAACGAAGACCAATGTGAGTGCGACCTTGGGTTACGACGGGTGGGTGCAAACCGAGGACGGAATCACGGGCCCAACCTATCACTTGCGCCCGACCCAAACAGCGTTCACGCTCGATATCCGTGATGCGCCAAATCTCACGGCTACATTGGAAGGTCCTGGAACAAACTCAAGTCTCCTCCTTCTCAACAACGACATCTACGTCAATGGTACCGCCTTGACCATCGGTGCATCTCCAGTGGGTATGGCTGGTAACCTCTCATTCGAAATGCGAGAAAACAACAGCGGTGGAGACTGGACTGAAATTTTCAATGTCACCGTGAATGGTGCATTCAACATACAGCATTTCCTCAATGCATCGGATGTCAACGTAGCAGCAGGAATCCTAGAAGTACGCTTGCGTTTCTATCCTGACCTTTACGAATCAACCGATGATGCGAACCTCAGCACAGGTGATCCTTACGCGTTGGTTGGCATCCTGAACTTCGAAGTGATAGCAACTCCACAATTGCGCGGAGAGCCAACGAACGTTCTGGTTCAGATTTCGGATCACATGGGAGTCGAGGTCGGACTCGCCGTACCAGGAGATTACTCGTTCTCGTTTGATGGAACATGGGTCAACACGACTTCTGATCCAGATTCATCGCTCATTACTTTGTCGTGGCAACTGGATTCGACGTTGCGACCTGGTGACTATGTATTTGACATCCTATACAACGGTTCAACACTCTACCAGCCAGGAAATGCATCGGGATTGATTCGAGTCCAAGCTGAGATTGGCTGGAACTTGACAATCCTCCAAGATTGGACGCACTTGGGCAATACAACCTACATCGTAGGTGACATCTTTGACGGACAGTTCACGACTGAGCGTGTTCTTGGGAACGATACCATCATCGCAATGACCATGCTTGATGGTGATGGTTTCCCGATCGACCTGGCAAATGGCATGCTGGACAATGCAACCGGTGAATTCAACCTTACAGTTGTCATGCCAACCACGCTTCCATCCAATGGCTACGAAGTTGCTGTCGACTTTAACTTCGAAGCGATGGCCCCTGCTGGTGGTGCATACTATCGCGTCGTTGATTCATCAACACCACCGAACCCACCAACGTTGCCGAGTGTGACTGTTGGTATCGAATCCGAATTCCTGCTGGAGGAAGAATTGAGGGCTATGGAATTCGTTTCAGGCGATCAAGTGACCTTCAACACGTCCGTGTTGGATGTTGCCGATCGTTCCAACATTTCTGGTGTAACTGTAGAATACATCTGGGACTTTGGAAACTCCAATCAGACCATTGGTACTGCAGTGACCGATGCAGAAGGAAACGCCTCGTTCACATGGGCGACAGCGAGTCTTGCGCCGGGCGATTACGTATTGCAGATGTTTGTTGCAGATGATTTGACCGATCCTCTCGCCGTTGGAAACAGTCGCCGAACAGGAAACAGCACGTTTGTTGATGTGACTGTGCAAGTTCCTACCGACATTCGTATTGACGTCTTGCCATCCACCATTACAGCAGGTGTTCCGTTCAACATGCAAGGACAAATCCTCGATGACGATGACCCTACACGTGCAATGATTTCCGGTGTTCGACTGGATGTCTACTGGCAGTCAAACCCTGAGGAACTTCTCCGCAGTGGTGTCCCAACACTTTCGAATGGAAGCTTCAACCTCACCGTCCCAACTGACACAGCGAACAACGGTACTGTCCGTGGTCCACGTACGCTCGTTGTTGAAGTCCTTGAGGACTCTTCACCGTATTATCTGCCTTCAAACACTTCGTCTGCGATTTTCGTCTTCGGAGTGACACAACTCGAAGGATTGCAACCGGGCAACCCAGTTCTTGTCAATCGCGGAGAGACTGTGAATCTGAGCGCAACCTTGGTCGAATCAAGTTTCAACTTCAGACCACTTGGAAATCTGAGTGTAACAACCAAATTCCATGAAACATGGTTGCCATCGGTTACCACGGACGGGTCCGGAACTGCGAACACTTCCTTTGTAATTCCATCAAGTCATCCGCTCGGTTTGATTGTGGTCAGTTACTACTACAACGGTAGTTCAGACCTTCTTCCAACACAAGCAAATCTCAGCAGTGTGACCGTTCGTTCGCTCACGTTCATGGTTGTAGATCCGATTACGGACAATCCTGTAGCAGGTTCGAGTTTCAATGTCTCTGGACGGGTTGTTTCGGACAATGGAAGCGGATTGACCAATCGAGACGGTTCTCGACTGATCATGAACGTTCTGTTCACAATCGATGATGCACCTACTGGATTTGCTGTGAGCAACGGTTCTGTTCAGGATGGTGGATGGTGGAATGCTACCATCACACTCACTCCCGGATTTGAGCGTGGAACACACGTGCTGGAAGCATCAATCGTACCAACAGTGAACTTCTACATCGGATCGAAGAACAATTCAACCTTTGACAGTCGAGGTTTCTCCATCATTACGTTCCTAGATCCATCGCTTGATGCGCTCGGTCAACCCTCGTTGAACGACCGCACAGAGCGTGGTGATCTGCTCGATATACGCATTTTGCTTGAAGACAATACGGGTGCTCCGATTGATGGCCAACAGGTCACCTTCTCACTTCCCGCGACGAACACAACCGACGAAGTGTCTGTTAGTGTCACGACAGCTGCGAATGGAACTGCCGTCGGAAGTCTGTTGGTGCCGTTCAATGCATCGGTTGGTTTCAGCGATGTTGTCGCTTCCTATGGTGGACTGGCAGGTACAACTGGCATTGCCGGATACAATACATCGACGCAATTTGTTACGTTGGCCGAGACGAATCTGACCATCACTGAGCACACTGAATCCCTTGTTGCTGGTGAAATGCTGTACGTGAACGGAACCTTGCTCGACGATCTCAATATGCCACTGTACGTTGATGGCGTTGAATCCGTGGCCATTGTTCGTCTCTTTGTGGATGGGGTGCCTGTTGCGAGTGTTCAGAGTGATGCGTTTACCGGTGCGTACGCTATTTCGTATCTCGTCCCAGAATCGACAACCTCTGGAATGCACATGGTCGAAGTCCGATTTACTGGTGGACGTGATTGGGTTGACCCAGTCGGCATCGGCGATTCTGTTGATCCAGAATTCTACATGCCAAGTTCTGCAACCGTTGATTTCAATGTCAGTGTTCCAACACAAATCTTGTTGATTACACCAACTGGCGAAGTGAACCGTGAAGAAACCATGACTGTGCAAGGACGATTGTTGGACATTGTTGACAATCCATTGCAAGAACTTACCATCGACATTTATCTCAACGATGTGTGGATGACCAATGTTACAACGGATGAAACTGGTTTGTTTACAGCCGTTATTCCAGTGCCTGCTGATGCAGCGCTTGGTCCAGTCTCCTTGGATACTCGCTTCAATGGAACGGTGTTCTATCTGCCTAGCGATGCTGGTGGTACATGGTCGGTCTTCAGCCAGATTCTTGTTTCTGTTTCAGTACCTTCTCCTCTTGCAGTAACCGATACAACAACGATCACTGGAAGTGTGCTCGATAACCAACTCGAACCAATCGAAGGTCATGTTGTTGAACTCAAGGTCGACGGCTTTGTTTTGTCACAAGTAACGACTGGAGCTGATGGAACATTCTCGTACGAATGGACCGTTCAGGACTTCTTCAATTTCGGGGACAATCTGCTTGAAGCGAATGTCCTTGCCCAAGGCTACTATCGAGAAGGGTCAGCCAACCAATCGTTCTTCTTAGCGCATCGTTCTGCGATGACGCTCGAGTTTGACGATGGAACGGATGCAACCCGTGGAGACTTCTGGACCTTTTCTGGACGTCTCTACGATATCGATACGGTCGATCAGGATGGAATCGGTGGCGAGAGTGTTCTCGTGTACCTTGATGGCCAGTACATGTCGACTGTAACAACAGCTTCGGACGGAACCTTCTCTGGTCAAGTCTTTGCAAGCATGGATCTCGAGCGAGGAAACGGTCACATCATCCAAGTTGTGTTTGAGGGAACTCAAGAACACTTGAGCACACTTACCAACGGAACTGTGACCGTCTGGGCGGATATTGTGATTACCATTGACAGCACATCGTCCCCACAGTCCGTCCGCTCTGACCCTGCGAACCCGATTCGTCTGACAGGAAGCGTTGCAGAAATCGGTGGCATTGGTGAAGTCTTCGAAGATGTGGTTCTCTACGTCGGTAACGGCACAAACTGTGTTAACAACTTCGAAGGTGCTGCATGTTTCGATGGAGCACAAGTCGATTGGAACATTGGAAACTTCACAATCGTCGTCAATGCTCCAAAGACCTTGTCACCTGGTTCGCAGTTCGTTAGTATTGACGTTCCGAGAGACACTGGTCGTTACATCAACGGTGCGTCAGAGTCGCATCCTATCTACATCAAGGTGAACGCAGAAATCGAAATCTTCGTCGATAAGATTGAAGAAAACGTGGATGAAAAGGTCGATGGCGGAGTTACGATTGTTGCTGAAGATACAACAACTGGTCTTGCAGGTATCGCGGTTGAGTTTTATCTCTATGCCGGAAACGGATCCCAACTCGGTGCAATGACCAAGCTGACCGATGCCGATGGTGTTGCAGACTTTGAGTTCAACAACGACCCTGCATACGGCGATGCCTCCATCTTCGGTCAAGTTTCACTCGATATTGTCATCACGGATCCAAGACTGTCGGAGCAGACTGTTGCTGAGTTCAACAGCACACGACTCAACGGATTTGCACCGGCTTACGAGTTTGAAGCTGAAGCCTCTGAAGTAAGTCCGTGGACTTACGTAGCCTTGGTCTTCTTTGCAGCAGCGGTTGCTCTCGGAACGGTCATGTATCGACGAACTCGTCAGAACGAGTTGCTTTCTGAGATGAGTGAAGTCTTCGAATACACGGCTGAACTCCTTGCTGCAGGAGATGCAACACGAGAGGCGATCTTCAACTGCTATCAGAACCTCTGTTCAACCTTACAGACACGTGGATTGCTACGTCGAGACTTCGAAACGGTTCGTGAGTTCGAAGTTGCTATCCGACAAGCGACTCCAGGCATCAGTGATGAGGCGCTTGAATCGTTGGATAACATGTTCGAAATGGCTCGATACAGTCGCGAAGAATTGGGTGAATCTCATCAACAATCCGCACAGACAGCATTGGACAAGATGATCACTGAACTGAGTTACAAGAAGTACTGAGTTCACCAGCGCAAGCGTAGGTGGCCGTCCACAAAGTGAGCCTTGACATCGAGGTTCTCTCCAGTGAGTGGAAGAACACGCTCGAGGGAATCATGACCATCTTCATGGATGGTGATTTTGACGCTCGTCTCGTTTTCACCATTGAGGACGTTGATTTCAACGTCTTCACTTGAGACGCCTCTCATAGGAATGGTGAGTCCATCTGGGTCACGCATGCCGTGCAACTCGTTCAGAATCCAATCCAAACGTTGCGATGGCTCCACATCTGCGAGATGTGTTTCAGGCAACATCCCTGCTTGAACAAGGACGTGTGTGTGCATGGCTTGAACTTCATGCAGATGACTTGCATCTTGGTGAAATTCTTGGTGCAGTGTGTGAGGAGCAGGTGAAAGGTCGGTCAATGTCTCAACCTTTTCTTCTTCAATGAGTTCTATGCGCTTCCACTCGCTCATGGTTTCTCCTCCTGCTTGATTATGATGAACCTTCGGATTGACGATGGACCCTTGAAAAGAACCGTCGTGCAAAGGATTTGGTCGTTTCTGGCTCGGTTGACGTGTTCATTCGGATGTCTTTCGGATAGCACTCGATGTAGGTTCGATCAGTGTTGCGCTTGTCCAGGAGGAGAATCAATGCACGGTCCGCAATGCTCCGAATTGGTCGTCCCATGGCTTGAAGAATGGCGTTGATTGCAGGTTGAGTCGAAGCATAACGCCAAGCATTGGCTCGACCAAATCGCTCCTCAATGTATGTGCGTAGAGCCTTTTGATGAATGGATGGTGGTGGGTTTGGAATACCTATGCAGGCAACTGCATCCAGCAATCCATTATGATAATCAATACCTTCTGATAGCCTCCCGCCAAAGACTCCTGCAAGGAGGATTCGTCGACCAGCTTGTTTTGCGTCCTCGAGCACATCGAGCAATTGATCAACATCCTGTTTTGACCACGTTCGATCTTCCATTCGAACAACGACGCCATGGAATTGCCCCTCTCCGATGTAATCGTTGAGCATTGAATAGGACGGCGTGAAGACTGCAACATGGCCCGGAGATCCATCGCAAAGCGATTGAAGATGGGCACGAATTCGTTGCGTGTTTTCATAGGAACGGTCCTGATATCGTGTTGTAACATCTTTTGCGACAACGATAGGACGTCGCTGGCTTGCAAAAGGTGAATCGTATTGACGACTGGTCGTTTTGGAATGTCCAATACCGAGTAAATCTGCATACATTTTCGGAGGATACAATGTGCCAGACATGAGAATACTCCCAGCACACTTCTTGAGAACAGGTCCTGATACCAATCCCGGGTCGAGAAGGTGCGATATAATTCGACCTTCCTTTCCTTTGGCATCATGCACGTAGACAAGGGCAGTTGTCTCTCCAAAACGCAGCATGTCCTCAAGAAGGTGCCCAATTCGATGGGCGTCGATATCGATGTTTGGATTCTCATCATCAGCATCGACCTTGATTTCAACATCGAGAAGAACATCACGCAGAATCTTCAGACGGTCGAGGCCCTGGCCAGGTGATTCAACCGTTCCAGTATGTTCCTGTTGGAGTTGTTGTTGTCCGACCTTACCTTCGACCTCATCGCATGATGCAAGGAAGATGTTTCTGAGACGCTCCATGTCGACACGGCGCTCCTCAAACTCTGCAGGTTCACTCAATAGGTCTCTGAACAAATCACTGATGCGTCCTCGGCAGACTTTCATTACACTCAATGCCCATGATGTGAGTGAGGCTTGCAAAAGCAGTCCATCTGAGCCCAAGGATGCCGCAGCCTCGGCGATGGTTTCTGTGTATTCTTCGAGATCGATGGTTGCATTCCGTACCACAGTTGGTGTGAATCGACGTTCCATCCCCATTCGGATTCGGTCCGGAAGGTTGTGTGCCTCATCAACAATGACAATGATATTTGAAAGATCAAGTTCCATAGCATTGAGCGAAGCATCTCGTACAGCGTCGACGAAGAGGTGATTGTAATCGCCGACAAACACATCGGCTGAGGATACGGCTTCTCGTGCAGCTTTCCATGGACATGTGAGCGTAGGAACGCCATGTTCAGAATGCGTTTGCGCCATTTGAACCAACTCATCAACATGTAATGGATCGGATAGAATCCTCTGGCGTAATCCTGGTGCTTGCGTGAGGTAAGGTTTGCAGGTGCGCTGCGATCGTGCTTGGCTGCACAAAAGAGAAAACAACGGTGGTGACTCCTTTGCAAACGGTTGAACACACATGTTTGATTGTCCAACCATGTCGACCAAACGTACCTTTTCCTGAGGCGGTCGTCGTGCGTTGATTCGACGAACTGTATCGACCACAATCTTGTGTTGGCTCTGTCGAGAGGTCAAGAAAAAGATGGTACGTGGGCCGTTTGCTGTCCGAGCAGCATCGATGGCCGCTGCTAAGGCAGCTGCTGTTTTTCCGATACCAGTCGGCGCTGCAGCAAGGTGGTGGCCTCCTTGTTGGAGTGCTTTGAGACAATCATGAATCATCTCGAGTTGGCCTGGTCGAGCCTCTTCGTGTGCAAGGTAGCGAATCTCTTCCGAAAATGCGGAGGATTCTTCACCTGACATAATGGGAGAACAATGACGACCCCTCTAAAGGATTCGTGTCGAAAGCATTCGCTGATTGTCGTCAAGTGTGCCGTGGAGTGGGGGCCGCGACACGTGTGGGGTTTCCACCGTCAAGAGACAGGTGTGGAATCAGAGTCCCCCTGTCCGTCATCCAGGGGGCTGTGGGGGTTGTGGTGTTGGGGGCCACGGTGGTCACGTTGTGCACGACGGGCACGTATCCGCAAGGTAGCTAGGCCGTGCAGGTTGGACCGGTCCTGCACAGCATTGAAGGTGGCCTTCGGAAGCGTGTTGTCTTCTTCGTGCCAGATCATCCCCATCCCCTCTCTGCTCTCACCGCTTTTCATTCGTGGTATTCCTTGCTTGGTTGTGTCGTAACACGTGCTTCTGCTACGGCATCATTGAGTATGTTTTGTAGGCCAAGTTGCTCGACCTTCTTATCGATGTAAAGTTGCAAGCCCTCCGAGGCTGCTTGCTCGTGAGTAACGGCGAACAACTCATACAATGAAGCAAGTTGTAACTCCATCTGTCGGCCGATAGGAACACGGACGCTCTTCATTCCTGGTAGTTTGGGTTGTCCGTGGAGGAGTTGCTGTATTGCAAGTCGTATGACGTCGGATCGATTGTTCAATCCGTTTTGGCCGATGAGCATGTCCAAACCCTGCAACGTGTCCGCATCGAGTCGAATCGATGTGAGTGTGCTTTGGCCGCTCATTTTGCTCCCTCGTAGTAAGTGGTAGTATTGCTAAGCATATAAGCGTATTGCAAAATGTCATACATTTGTAATACAGCCGTGTGAGACGAGTAATACTAAATCCCATCGCTCAGTCCTGCGTTTATGCTCGCAGACACAACCGCAAACCGACTTTACCTGCAATTGGTTGAGACCGCTCTTGAAGATTCGATTGTCACCGATGATGAAGCGGCAATTCTCCGAGTTCTTGGTGCCACGCTTGGTGTCCAACCAAGCGACACCGCTCTGTGCCTATCCATCGCTCGAGGAGAAGAATTGAACCCATTTGGCGAAATGGAACACGTTGAATTGGCCATGGGAACCGTTTCGACCTACCAATCCGCTCTGATTGCAGCTCTCGATGATGAGGTCATCACAGAGGATGAGTGGGCATTGCTCGATCATCTCCGTCGATTGCTGTTCATTCAACCCGATCAACATGCCATGATTGAGGAAGCGATTCATGCCATGGCTGAGGTCGATGAGCAAGGCCAGAGGCGTATTGAACGACTTGAGCGCTTCATGACTGTCTGCCCTCTGTGACCCTTTTGAAACGGCATTTGGGCTACCCATTCAATGACAACCATTAGAAACACTTTGAGGGTCGAGAGACTCAAGGTGGAAACCCCTTATGCAAATTGTCAAAGAAATCTATGATGCAGTTGTCGCCCGTGATCCTGAACAACCTGAATTTCATCAGGCAGTGTGGGAGGTCCTCGAGAGTCTAGGTCCTGCATTGGAACGCCACCCTGAGTACATTGACATGGTGAAGCGTGTTGTTGAGCCAGAGCGTCTCATTCACTTCCGAGTTCCTTGGGTTGATGACAATGGTAACGAACACGTCAACCGTGGATTCCGAATCCAATTCAACGGTGCCATTGGTCCATACAAGGGTGGACTTCGATTCCATCCATCCGTCAATGCGTCAATTCTCAAGTTCCTAGCATTCGAGCAGATTTTCAAGAACAGCCTCACTGGCCTTCCAATGGGCGGTGGAAAGGGTGGTTCAGACTTTGATCCAAAGGGCAAGAGCGATGCTGAAGTCATGCGCTTTTGCCAATCCTTCATGATGGAACTTTGGCGCCACATTGGCCAAGATTGCGACGTCCCTGCCGGTGACATCGGTGTCGGTGGTCGAGAGATTGGATACATGTACGGAATGTACCGTAAACTCCGCAATGAGTTCCAAGCCGGTGTCCTCACCGGAAAAGGACTCTCTTACGGTGGTTCATTGATTCGACCAGAAGCAACAGGATACGGTCTTGTGTACTTCGCTCGTGAAATGCTCGCTGCTCAAGGTGAATCCTTTGAAGGAAAGCTTGTATCGATTTCAGGTTCTGGAAACGTTGCTCAGTTCGCTTGCGAGAAGGTTCTCGATCTTGGTGGCAAGCCTGTTACCATGTCTGATTCGAGTGGATTCATCCACGACCCTGCTGGTATCGACCGCGAAAAGTTGGCTTGGATCATGGATCTCAAGAACAACCGACGAGGTCGCATCTCTGAGTATGCCGCACATTTTGACGGTGTTACGTTCACAGCATCAGCACCAGAACCAACTCCGAACGGTCTCTGGGGAATCAACGTCGATGTTGCTCTACCTTGTGCAACACAGAACGAACTCAACGGGCCTGAAGCACAAATGCTCGTCGACAACAACGTCATGGCCGTTGCAGAAGGTGCCAACATGCCTTGTACGCCTGAAGCCGTTGAAGTCTTCCAGAAGAACAATGTCCTCTTCGCTCCAGGAAAGGCAAGCAATGCTGGCGGTGTTGCAACCTCTGGACTTGAAATGAGTCAAAACTCACTCCGACTCGCATGGACTCGTGAAGAAGTCGATGCGCGACTTGATGCCATCATGGTCGGAATTCACAAGGCCGCCTACGAGACAGCCAAGGAATACGGTCGAGACGGAGACTACGTCTTTGGCGCGAACGTTGCAGGCTTCCTCAAGATTGCTGAGGCCATGAAAGCACAAGGCGTTATTTGATTCAACTAGCGAAAAGGACGCTTAACATCCCAAGCGTTCCTACGATGATGAGAAAGACTGCCAATACGATGTTTGTAATCGCCCATCCAGTTCCTTGTCCGTAGGATTGATTGTGTTGTATCATGTTGTAATAGAAGATGATTTCACACACAAAGGCTGCATTGAAGAACATACAGCAGGTTCCGTAGCCAATGTTGAACCACGCATCGCTGTTACCGTCGAGTGCGACAATGAAGGATATGAAGTAAACAAGAATGCCAATCGTAACCAACGCTGAACTGATGATTCGGGTTGGATGGCGGAACTTAGGCATTTGAATGTACATGATGTTCTGTTGCATAATAGGTTGAAATGGCTGTGCACCATAGGGAATTCCAGCCTGTTGTCCTGCACTGATTGTGACAGGTTGTGGGGTTTGGATTTCACCAACAATCTGGTTGTTCTGATCCCCTTGCATAGCGGGTTCTATTCATCCGTCCCAATTAACGACTTCGCCGAATGGAAAGTCAGTTGCTTAGACCAATCAGAACGACGAATTTCCAATTAAAAGGGCCACACCTGCTATGGTGAGGGCAACAAAAAAAACGATGTTGAATACAGTTGAAAAATTACTTTTCCTGGTTTCTTTGTTGTGCTGAAAGAGATGCGAGTAGAATACAACTTCTGAGACAAAAGCAATGTTGAAAATCATGCAACAACTTTTGATGGCAGTCTCCAACAGAAACAAATCAGATTTTGCGAAGGCTGATGCAAAGAAAAACAGGAATGTGACAAGCGCTATTGTCACTGCAAAAGAGCTAACAAGACGCGAAGGGTGTTTGAACTTAGGAGCTCGAATAAACACAATGCTCTGTCCAGTTTCCTCCGTATGGTCTTGTCGTGAAATGCTCGATGCTTCGAATGCTGGATTGATCAAAACGGGCTGAGGTGCCGTCGACTCATCTTGGACAACCTCATCGGAGTTTGGCATTTTTCGGCCCCGGTTGCATCAAAATATGTTTTCAGGTCACCGATTCTCCTACTCCGTAGGTTGTTATCATCAACTCTTGCGTCGTGTGACCCCCATTCGGGAGGAAAATGGAATAATATGCAGAAATACCATTCTCATGAATGAATTCTGGCCCGCAGGCGTTGGTCGGATTGCCTCCGTCACCCCAACTTCCGCCACCTCTTCCACCATCAGCGATGACGAAGTAGCGGTTTCCAGATTCCAATGTCCCTGGGATGCCGTCCTCTGGATCATCTCCAACTGGCCATATTGTAGTACTATCTGGCGCAGATGACAAATCGTCACCTAGGTATCCATAACGTCGATGAATCACATCGTTGAGTTCGCACCAAAGGACATATCCAACCTCACTTGTAATGACTTCTTTACCCAGGCTTTGATATTCGATCATGAAAAGGTAGTCATCAAAATCGTCATCAATCCAACCTCCAACAAAAATAATCTGAGTATGCGCTTCGTTCGTTGCAACCGCAACGGTTTCTTCTGTTGTTTCAGAAATCCGTTCGAGTTGGTTGAGCATGATATACGATGATGAAACGACTGCCAAAAGCGACCCAATAAACACAATCATTGCGCCTATTCCAACCTGCGCAAAAATGTCATTCTCTTCGCGCATAAAATCAACTCATGAGGTCATAGCCAGCACGAACATCTGTTGGGATGTAGAAATCCAATTCCGTTGTACGTCCGTTTTCGACTGCAAGAACCAAGGTTGCCGACATATCCTCGACAAGATCGCACTCAACCGCAGGATCGTTGGGAACTCTTGTCGGATCGTCAACATCAATAATGATGTGATAGTAATTACCCGCAACGAATGAATCAATTGCGGCATCGTCTTGTGCATTCCCTGATAAATCGGTTGCTGCGTCAAAATCTCCGCTTGCATAAACCAGTGTATGATCAACTTTGTTGTTGACGGAACCTGGGTCAATATCCATGATGTCACACATCATCGCCCACTTGACATTGACATCGGGTATATCATTACCAGCGTAAGGGAACTTAAACATCATGTAGAGTTGGTCGTTGGTATTTCCAGCATCATCAAATGATTCGACTTCAAAGACAAGGACCAAAGGTACGGAATTCAATGTTTCAGATTGTTCGAGGGATTGTGACTTGGATTGCATGAATGCCTGTTCAATCATCATCAAAGCCATGCCTGCTACGATCGCTGAGAAGAGAAGAATCATGATCATACTGACCATAGCGCTCAGCGCAAGTTCAGCAGCGGTATCGCGCTGAAGTTCCTCCTCCATGATTGTTAAAGCATAGTCGAGAATCTAAATGCTTGCCTATGACTTGTCCCAGTTACTGCGATTGTTCGTATGCAATCCATTGATTCGCCTGCGGATCGAGGTAGAACAAGGAACCGTCTTCTTGGCGTAACCATCGAACACCGTTTTCCTCCCATTCTTGGCCATTACTATCCGCCCCAGGACTGTCATTTGAGCCCTGTTGCTCAAGCATCTGTGTCTCCATTTGACCTTGGGCTACTGGTTCTTGTGAGAATGGACTAACCTTTTCGATGCCAAGTGCATTGTTTCGTTGCATGACACCAAGACCCGCAAGAGCACCTAGAACGAGAATCGCCACGAGCGTGTAGATGAGGAAGCCGCCTCCACCGCTCTCAACTTCCGCCTTGGTTTGGGTCGGGTCATCAGGGTATGCATCCTGCTTGTTCGGGACACCATCACCATCGGAATCCTCCCACTCTTGTGGGTCGAGTGGGAAGGCATCGTCTCGGTCGTTGTAGCCATCATTATCTGAATCGTACTGCTCGAGAGCGCATCCATCATCGTCGGCGATGCTGGTCATGTTGGTTGCAGGACAATCGTCTCGGTTGTCCGTTACACCGTCCATGTCCGTATCTCTTTGACTGGATACACAACCATTGGCATCGAGCGATGGATCTGGATTAGTCATTGGACAGAGGTCAAAGGCGTTGTTGATGGTATCACCATCGTCATCGATTTGACTTGCTCCACAACCATCAGCATCTGGAGCTTCACCAGCAGGTGTTGCAGGACAAATATCTTCAT
>CALDQY010000119.1 GCA_937911445.1 uncultured Rhodobiaceae bacterium
ACTTTTGCAGGATGAAGCACTGTACAAGCATACATTCGTTCACGAACTACTGCATGCCGCTGGACTAACCATTCATTCCAAACAACACGACAAGTTGGTCTCAAAGATTGCTCCAGCTCCTTCCTTGAAAGAATCGCCACTTCTTCAGAAAATGCGTGATGCAGTACTTGGCAATCAAACGGTCCAATCGTGGACATGTGGTCATTGTGGTTTCGAATGGAAGCGTCGCACGGTGCGCAAACCACGTCGATGTGTGAAGTGTGCTCGACCGCTCTAATCGATTGTAACCTTCTTGAAGAGTGAGCCTCCGCATCCAACAAGGACGTATAGTGTAGTCTGGATATCACTTTGGCCTTCTAAGCCGAAAACCCGGGTTCGAATCCTGGTACGTCCGCCATTCTTGTTCAATGGTTTCACCCGATGCACTCATATAATGGCTGCAAGTCGGCAACTTGTTCACCATGAAGCGAGGCTCACGTGCTTGGAAAAAGACTGGCAATCAACGTTGGAAGTGGCGCAAGAAGAAATTGCGACGCCGAAAGCGTGCACGTCGACAGGCCAAGAACTGATCTCAGTTGAACATCTGGGGGTATAGTATAGCTTGGTAGTACCGCGGGCTCCAGTTGCACGGGGATGACGACAGGTGGGTTTGCTGAAGTTGATGAACAACTGGAGCGCCGACCCGTTTAACCGAGAAACCGAAGCCTTTCACCGAGGCTGACGTCAGAAGAAACCCGCTAGGGGGGGTTCAAATCCCTCTGCCCCCACCAACACTCAACAAAACCGAATATTCATGCAAAGGACTGGTTTCGGTGATACTATGCAGACACGCAGGCTTTGGGCAGTCATCTGTTTGACCGTCTTGATGGGGCCGCTTGTTGGTTCGCTGACAGTTCCTCCGTCGGACTATGTTCGTCTGGACAATGAGATTCAGATTTTGCCTGAAGGCCAAACACTCACGATCCCAGAACAAGATGGCTGGGGCTGGGTTGTTGATGAACGTCCATGGTGGGAGCGTTCCTCACTCGATCAAGACAGGAACAAAATTCACGATTCGCTTCAAGAATCCCT
This sequence comes from uncultured Rhodobiaceae bacterium, assembly GCA_937911445.1. Lineage (GTDB taxonomy): Archaea > Thermoplasmatota > Poseidoniia > Poseidoniales > Poseidoniaceae > MGIIa-L2. The sequence continues at coordinate 1,072 of CALDQY010000119.1, forward strand.
CTTTGTTACAGGAATAGGCCTCTCCTATGGAACCGAGGTCAATGATGCTCACATTGCGGATTTGAACGATATGGGATTGGAAGTGGTTGACGTCATTGAATCCGTCGATGCTGTATTGCTCGGTCTCATTAACACTTCAATGGTCGACTCGTTGGCTCAACTTGACGACGTTGTCATGGTCGAGCGCTACGGAGAAATCCATCTCTACGGCGACATTCAAACTCCGGCTGTCAAAGCTCGAAATTCAACATTGTATCCCGGAGCATGGGACCTTGGCGTGACGGGAGACGGTGTCGTTATCGCGATGGTTGATACTGGTGTTGACAACGAACACCCAGGTCTCAACGAAAAATTCGTTGCAGGGTACGATGCAGTTTGTTTCGTTCACAGCGATCCTACATGCGTCCTTGCAGGAGGTCGAGTTGAAGACGGTAGTTTCGATCCAGACGATGGCCATCAA
>CALDQY010000120.1 GCA_937911445.1 uncultured Rhodobiaceae bacterium
ACCTTGTATCCACGTGATAGGAATTCCTGAGTTACATGTCGCCCTAGGAACCCTGTACATCCAGTCACGAGAACATTTGGATATCTTTTGGTCATGTTTTTTTCCTAAGTGCATTAAGGTTTGAAGATTTGTCAAACCAATTCAAACGGTTCTGCATAACAGCCATGCAGGTGCTGTTTTCATAAACCAAGTCGAACATGGTGTAGTTGGGGATACCATGAGTGAGATGGCTACTGCAGATGATACAAGAACGGCAAAGGACATCATGTCATCGATGAGCGATGATGATCAAAAAGCCATCAAGGGATGGTATTTCTTTGACTGGGCCAATCAGGCCTATGCACTCACTGTCATGACCGTTATCGCTCCTGCCCTGATGGCAAATTTGTACAACAAGGCTACGGGTACGCAATCTGGTGATTCTTTTTATGCAACCATATTGACGTTTTCAATGATTTTTGTTGTCGCAACTGCTCCCGCACTGGGCGTAATCGCCGACAAAATGCCGATTAAGAAAAAGCTGCTAAAGTGGTACACTGCTGCCGGGATTGTCTTTTGTGCACTCATGGGAGCAGCACCCTATTTTGGTTCAGACGGGTACATCATTCTCGCCATCATGTTCACAATTGGTACGATTGGATTTACTGGAGGGAACGTCATTTACTACTCTTTCATGCCTTACTTGGGTTCACGAGACGAACAAGATAAGTTGTCCACATGGGGTTACATCTATGGATTCGCTGGTGGTTCACTGCTGTTGGTTTTCCATTTGATTATCTTGCTCGGACCGTTTGATTTGGATACTGATTTCAAGCTAGCAGTCATTTTTGCAACCTCAGCTTTGTGGTGGTGGGGCTTTGGTGCTTTGATCTTCAAATGGACACCAGAACCAGATATTCCAACAGAACTTGACTGGCATGAATTAGGCAAGAACAACTTTGCTCGTGTCATGAGTGCAACTAAAATTGCTTATGGCCAAGTCTTTCAAACCGCAAAGGAAATTCGAAAATTCAAAGTTCTTGCTTTCTTCCTTGTTGCCTATTTGTTGTTTTACGACGGCGTAAACACTATCGCAAGTATGGCAAGCGCATTTGGCGAATCCGTTCTAAGAATCAACCCCAGCATGAACATCATGTTGCTACTTACGGTCAATATTGTCGCAGTTCCTATGACGTTTGTCTTTGGTAAACTCGCAGCGAAGAAAGGTACAAAATTCGCCTTGATGGTTGCGTTGCTGATTTATTGTGTAGTTTCAGTGACAGCCGCTGGCTTTGCTCCACTTGAACTTGAGGGCGAGGATGATGCGGAGCGTTATGATTTCCAATTTGAATGGAACAATCAGACTGGTACGTACGAAATGAAAACACTCTACGACAGAGGATACGAGGGTTGGATTGCAGAAGACTCAGAAGGAGACGCTGCCTTTAGGGATAATTTCCAAGCCTACTTCCCTGAGACAGATTACTCTGTTGAGGAAGCAGATGAAACCAACATTGGACAGGGACTTTTGGTCTGTCTGTTCATTTTGGCGATGGTCGGCATCCTTGGTTTAGGAATCAAGTTCATTCAAGATCAAGAGATGGGATTGATGGGATTCTTTGCAGCGTTCTTACTCGTCGCTGTGGGCATATTCGGTGCATCCTTCCTTGCGGAACAAGCGAAGGTTGTGGAGGAAGATGTTAAATCAATTACAGAATCGGATGCTATCGCTCTTGTCGATGCTTTTGGGAACACAAGCGATCACCGATTTTCAATCATCATTCTGGGTGGAAATGAAACAATCGCAGGAGCCGATGAAATAGGGGACCGTCATCCAACAATACTCGACCA
>CALDQY010000121.1 GCA_937911445.1 uncultured Rhodobiaceae bacterium
AAGTTGAACGATGCTTTGCTGATGCACTTGGTGTTGCTTGCAGATTGAAGGAAAATCCACAATTGATTCCAGGCGGAGGTGCAACCTACATCGCCTTAGCTCGTCGGTTACGCCGTTATGCTGAAACCGTCCCTGGCCGAGAACAACTCGCCATCGAAGCATTTGCTGATGGATTGGAAACCATTCCACGTGTTCTTGCTGAAAATGCAGGCATGGATTCTATTGACACCCTGCTCCAAATCGTGTCCATTCAGACCAAAGAAAAGGATGATTGCATTGGTTTGAACGTCGTCACTCGCCAACCTGAGAACATGAGAACCTCCAACATCGTTGAGCCTGCACGAGTTCTCGAACAAGCCATTTCGGGTGCAAGCGAAGCGACCATCGCCGTTTTACGTATCGACGATGTTCTGTGGGCAAAACAAGAAATCAGCGTACCGGATGATGTTCAGGCGAGCCTTGATGGCACTGCACCGGACCGTCGCTAAGTCGATTTGTGCGAGTTCAATCAAGAACCAGCATATAAATATGCTAAAATTGCCGGACAGGCATGGTCAACGTAGGAATTGACGATATTGCGATTCACTTTCCACGCTTATACATGGACATGCGAGATTTCGCAGAAATGCGTGGAGCAGACTATGGAAAGCTGAACAAAGGACTCGGTTTGAAGGCAATGGCCATTCCCGATGTCCACGAAGATACGGCAACCATGGGTGCCATGGCCGTCATGCGATTGATTGACCGAAACGGCATCGATCCACGAGACATTGGACGAATGTATCTCGGAACAGAGTCAGCTCTTGATGGTGCAAAACCTACTGCAACCTACATCCTCGATATGCTCACACAACGGTACCAAGACCGATTTGGAGAAGATTGCTTCCGAAACTGTGACGTCGTTGACATGACTTTCGCATGCATTGGCGCTGTCGATGCCCTCCACACCACACTTGACTGGGCTGCCCGCTCGAGCGAAGAAGATGATCGCATTGGAATTGTCATCTTCTCGGACAATGCAAAGTACGATCTCGAATCCAGTGGAGAATACACGCAAGGTGCTGGTGGAGGAGCCTTATTGATTCGCCAAAACCCTCGACTTCTCGAAGTGCCGGATTGCTGGGGTGTATCAACAACGCCCGTCCATGATTTCTTCAAGCCTCGACGAAACGTCAGCATTCGCTCCGTAATTTCCAATGTCATGACACTGGCACAAGAGGCTGGTCAATCGGTCAAGAAGGGAATCGTTGAGCGCATG
>CALDQY010000122.1 GCA_937911445.1 uncultured Rhodobiaceae bacterium
CGAGAACACCAAGGTTAATTTCAGGTAGACCGACCTTTCCAGAGTTCTTGCGAGCGATGCGGATGTCAGCGGCCATGGCGATTTCAAGACCGCCACCGACTGCGTGACCGTTGATAGCACAGACGACCAACTTAGGTGTCTGTTCAAGACGAGAGAGTGTTTCGTTGGCGTGAAGACAGAAGTTGTACTTGAATCCTGGAGAGACGCTGTTCAACATTTGAATCGATGCACCTGCAGAGAAAAAGGAGGACCCGTTTCCAGTCAGAACAATGCACGAAACGTCGTCATCGAATCGAGCCTTGATGATGGCATCATCAAGATCGCTCATCATGCCATGCGTGTAAGTGTTCGGTGAACGATCGTTGGTTTCGGTCAGTGGCGTTCCAGCAGCATCACTTGCCAATTCGATGACGGCAATACCATCGAGAGTAGCGTAGTTCACGAGTTTGTTGGGCATGGCTTCGAAATTGAGGTCGCTCATATTCATCCGAAAACGATTCGCATTATGAACGAATCGTCGCGTCTACTCGCTGGAAATGCTCGCCTCATCCGAGTCGTTGGCAAACGAAACCTTGCCTCCGCCTCTTCGAACTTCATTCCACTGCTCACCGATGGAGGCAGCCTCTGGAGACTGTTCCCACACATCTCTCGCCTTGGCTTTTCGGAACGGCATGCGTCGAACACCGCGACCCATCGCCTTTGGATCCTTGGTCAGCATAAATGGTGTAACGAGATGATACAGGAGCGTCTTGTACCAACGAGGTCGAAACAACTTTCCAATCCAAACAAGGCCATCATCTCGCTTCTTTTGATCCCTCATCCAAGCACGACACATTCGCTTGAACATGCCATCACCGACACGGTTCATCAGCCATCGATTGGCAACACTTGTACGAACATACGGCAGCAATTGCTTGCGAACCTCGGTTTCATAATCGCACTCCCCAAGCAAATCCTTCGCCGCTAAAACGCCAGACCAAACTGCCATGCGCATACCGAATCCCCACATGAAATCCTGAAGACCACCCGATTCCCCGACATAGTATCGGCCGTCTTGCTTGTAACGTTGATTGATGGTGAAATCTCCTTTTCCACCAACGCGCTTAATGGGCGTTCGGTCAAGGGCCGGATAGTGCTTTTCGTACCATGCTATGGTCTCATTTAGGAAGCGTTCACTCTTCGATTGCTTTCTCCACAAACACGTACAAATGAGGCCAACGCCATCGACGATGATAAGGTAGGAATACGCACCTGGTGCAAGTTTGTCGTTCAATTGAAACGCAATGTGATTGGGGTGTGACGTCTTGAAAATCTCACCATATGCTACTGCAGACGTTCCTTTCGGCCCACAAGCGATGATGGTGCAATCCTCTTCCTTCACACGGGATTTGTAGTGAATGGTTGCTCCAGCAGCCATGGCTTGACGCTTCATCCCTTGGTCAATGGTGTGGTCAGAG
>CALDQY010000123.1 GCA_937911445.1 uncultured Rhodobiaceae bacterium
AAGTGCTGCAAGGTCGATGCCTGCATCAGCAAAGGCTTGATCTGTTGGGGCGAAAACAGTGAACGGGCCCTCGCCTTGGAGCGTATCGAGCAACTCTGCTTGGACGACGGCAGCGACAAGCGAATCATGGATTCCTGTGCACTGAGCTGTTCGTGGGATGTCGTTTGGTGTTGCTGTTGGGAGCAAGACCTTGTCGATGACATGGATGATTCCGTTGCTGGTTGGTACATCGGTAGCCGTTACAGTCGCGCCATTGACCATGACACTATCTCCAACAGTGAACGAGAGCGGGTTACCATTGATGGTGGTCGCAGATAGACAGTCGGTTACGTTCGCAGCAGGAACTTCTCCATCGAGAACGTGGTACAGAAGGATGTCTGCAAGCGCAGCCTTGCCCTCAGGATTGTCGAGGCTGGCAAGGTCAATGCCTGCGTTAGTAAACGCTTGATCGGTTGGTGCAAAGACTGTGAATGGCCCATCACCTTGCAACGTCTCGAGAAGTTCCGCTTGAATGACGCTGGAAACCAACGAATTGTGTTGCCCTGTGCATTGTGCAGTCCTTGGAATATCGTTTGGCGTATCGGTTGGCATGAGGACCTTGTCGATGACATGGATGACCCCGTTGCTTGTGGCAACGTCAGGCATGCTGACGTTCGCATCGTTGACCATGACGCCACCGTTGACGGTGAAAGAAAGGGGCTGGCCGTTGACAGCATTTGCACTCATGCACTCGGTGACAGCAGACGATGGTACGTTTCCTGCGACGACGTGATAGAGCAGAATGTCGGAGAGGATGGCCTTTCCTTCTGGCGTATCAAGCGAGGCGAGGTCAATGCCTGCATCGGTGAAAGCTTGATCGGTCGGAGCAAAGACCGTGAATGGTCCTTGACCCTGTAGTGTTTCGAGAAGTTCGGCTTGGATAACCGCTGAAACAAGAGAGTTGTGAATACCTGTACATTGTGCCGTCCGTGGAATGTCGTTCGGTGCATCCGATGGCAGCAATACCCTGTCGATGACATGGATGATTCCGTTGCTTGTCATCACGTCAGGAATTGTAACGTTAG
>CALDQY010000124.1 GCA_937911445.1 uncultured Rhodobiaceae bacterium
ACCCCGAGCCCGGTTTTTGGAGAACCATCCAGGAGGTCATATTCAGCCCTAGAGGATAAATGAAATGAACTAATCGGCTTAATTCATCATCTTGCTTATCGATGGATAATCTAAGTGTGTGGGCTATTCACATGGGGTTTACCATTCCACCCTTGTAAACGGATTTGCTGTTCACAAGGGTTTGCAGTGGGCCATATTGAACCGTACCCTTGTGGATAGTCCTCAGTATCCGTTTCTCTGCCGTAACGCTTCAACAGCTAGGACGCTAATTGCAACCTGAAGATTGTACGATGGAACAAACCCATCCATGGGGAGTCGGACAACTTCATCGCAGGCTTCGAGCACTTCTTTCGACACACCTTCTCGTTCAGCCCCAACAACAAACAATACGTTGCCAGTGAGGTCTGCATTCCAAGGTTCAACAGTTCCTACATCTTCAGCTGCAATGATTCTGAAGTTGTTCTTTTTTGCTTCGTTGATGATGGATGTTGTATCGCTGTATACGACAGGAATGAATCGATCCGCACGCATGCTTGAGCGACGGATGGTCCTCCGGTCTTGGTGTGTTCTTGAGATGTTGAGAACAACTGCATCCGCACCGCTGACTTCGATGGTTCGGATGCCAAAGCCAAGATTTGTAGGATACTGGACGCCATCGAGAAGCCAAATGGAACCACCTCGTTCGAAGACTTCTTCCAGCGTACCGTGAGGTTCTCTTCCTAGGAGGGCTAAAGCATCTGTATTGCCGTTAGCAGACATTCTCCAGAGATCATTGGTTGAGCCTTCTTCAAGTGGAATGCCTTGCCGTTCGCATTCTTGGCGTAGCGACTCAGTGTCCATTTCTCGATCGACAAGAACGAGTCGAATGTCATGGTCCGTCTGGAGCATGGAGAGTATCGTTTCCGAACCTTGCACCTGATGGGCCATGTTTCACGGCCAGAGGTTGTGATGTTTGATGTTAATGGGTGAATCACAGGGGTGTCTTGATTCCAATGGCGCGTGCGATACACCATCCTTTGCGTGCTTCAAAGATGGCGAAGGCGCCACCGAAGATGCTACCTGCTACAGCGAGCCAGCCCAATGTTGCTGGAATGACGCTGAG
>CALDQY010000125.1 GCA_937911445.1 uncultured Rhodobiaceae bacterium
CATCATCATCCTGATCCTCAAACAGCATTGTTGTTGCACCAGGTGGACATTGAATCCTGTCAGGCTGCCCGTCCTCATCCGTGTCAATCCATGCGCAAGGATCCTTTGGCCAGACGTCGTTCTCATCCAACCGGCCATCGTTATCATCGTCGGGATCGTAAATATCAGGCCCACATTGTAATCCTGTTGATGAGTCAAACCACGTTGTCGAACTACATGTCGAACTCCAATCCCCATCCGTATCAAGTTGAGTAATTTCAATGTCCACCTCAGCAATTGTCGTCAATCCAAGGTTATCCATAGCCATGATTTGAACAACGAAGAGACCTGTATCCAATGATGTAATGTTGAATGAAGTCGATGAGGTCGTACCTTCCCTTACAAGTTGGTTTTGGGCATCAAAAACCTTCCATGAAAGGCCCATGTCGGACAATTCTGTCGTATCGTCCAAGACGGTCATGGCAACCTCAACGGGAATAGTTTCCATGTATCGTTGCCCAGAATAGGGTGATTGAATGGATAATACGGGAGGTGAATTGGCGAGAAGTGTAATGACGACATTCTGTTCTGAACCCAATCCAGTGGAGAATACATGATTTGTTGGAAGGCTTCGTGCAGAAACAACTTCAGCAGACACCACTGTGATTGATGTTGATCCATCTGAGGTGGTTTGTTCATGCAGCAATTCAACATCGACAAACATTCCCGAAAATTCAAGCGGTTCATTCATGATATCCGAAGTTAAAACGTACGATGCTTCAACAACCTCTCCATTCAGAATGGCATGGAGAGAATGCGATGACCATTCGTTGAGTAGGCCGCTTGCATCAATTGATTCGGCGCCGGTTAGCGTTGAGTCAACAGCATCAACTGTACTACCTGCGATGGAAATATCTCCATTCAGTGAGGACGATTCAATTCGAAGGTCAAAGAATTCGGCTGACAATGCTTCGGCTGAATCGATTGACATGTTTCGCAAAATCGCCATGGCCGGGTCTTCGAAATCGTGTGCATGCAACTTAACGCCAACTGAGTAATCTGATATTTGGATATCTTCAGCAACAACTGGTTCAGATAATCCGTGTCGGATGGTCAGCCCAATGCCAGATCCGTCCCCCTCGAAGAGGATGCCATTCATCTGGGCTGAGGTTTCATCAAGATCAATGCCTGGAGCTCCATGGACCGTCAGATTGTTCATGGTGATGTCTTCAGACATGAACGCAAATACACCGCCAATGTTTCCTGGGTGTATGGTCGAATCTTCAAGAAGGAATCCGTCTTCAATCGACTGCATTCGAATTACGTAATCACCATCAAACGAAGAAGATTGAATGCCACTGATTTGACCTGAAGTGCCTGTCAAATCAATTCCGTCTTCAAGTCCAGTTCCAAGCGTGATGCCTTGAACATCGATTGGAGAAAGTCGTGCCCAAAGACCATCGCCGTTGCAGTCCGATAACTCAACATCCCTGAGAACAATGGTTGCATCTGGACTCTGACTTTGAATGCACATTGAACCTGCATCTCTCAACTCTGAATCAATGAGTGTTAACGAAGATTGTGCTGATGCATAAATGCTGATCAGCGGGTCAGCACCCGCTGAGCGAGCGAATTGTGCGCCCTGTGCGGTTACATCACCGCGACCCGCCATGGTGATCAGCGGTGAGCCTTCTGCGAGAAGGGTTCCAGAGAGGTCAACTCTTGACCCTACAATTCCGTCCAACATCAGTCCGCCCCAACGAGCGCCAAATCCTGTTGAAGAGATGGTTGCTGTTCCGGCTTCGAAGATGCCTTGAACATCGATGATTGCGTTCGAAGCAATTCGTAATTCAACACCGTCATTGACTGTCATCCTTGTATTTGATGCGACCGTTAAATCACCTTCCAATCGGTAAGGGCTCCATGTCTCTTCAAGAATCAACCAGGAACTGATTGTTCCACTCGGAACGGTGGAGGCCATGAAGGTGTGCGAAGTGGATTGTTGAACATTCCAAGCGAAGAATTCCGTGAATGAACCAATCTGCATGGTAACCGTCTTCGTACCTTCCTGAACGTCGCTTTGAGCATCGACGGTACGAGCTGTTGTTTGTGCTGTTGCAGAACCAAGTGCATCTGTTTGAACAGTCTGACCATCAACAATGATGGTTGCTCCTTCAACAGGAAGTCCTTTGTCAAGCACTTCGATATCAAGCGTCGAAATCAGTGAAAAGGAAGCGCTCGTACCAATGGTGATTGCTTCATTTGCTTGACCTCCAATCATTTCGACTTCACACAATGGGGCAAGAGAAATCGTAGACATAAAACGGATGTCCGCGATGTCTTGAGGTTGCGAGCACGACCATTGAACAGGGGATTGTATCTCCAATCCTCGTCCTTCTGAAACGAGTGTTGATTGTACGCTCAAGGTCATCAAGGATGCATTGAGTACGCCATTATCACCTGTAAGCGTTCCAGATGGGCCCAAATCCACTTCAAAGGTTTGAGCAACGATAAGCGTTGTATCGATCAATTTGAGATGGGAGTTTGAACTGAACGTCAAATCTCCATTGAGTTGGTGCGGTTGGCCATCTGGGCGAGCACCTAGAACGATGGTTGACGAGGACGGTAATGTCCAATCGCCCTCAGGAAGAGCGATGATCTGTACAGTCTGACCTTGTTGGTTCCCAAACAGTTCCTTGCTTACGCCTTGGCCATCATACAGGACCTCAACAACGGTTCCTGATGCAAGCAAGGGTAGCGAGGCGACTCCGTTTGTGTCGGCTAAGGATTCAAATCCGTAAGCGAAGGAAGTCGCTTGAACCGGCTGATTGTTCATATCGACAAACGAGACGTATGTCTCATAGAGATAGCCTGAATCGGTTGTGGAGACGCTGCTTGTAGAGGGGCCTCCATACAGAAATGTTCCATCTCCAACTGCATCGCTAGAGCCTTGTGCAGTGTTCAGAGGTACGAAGTCACGTGCATGAGCGACTGAACCATCTTCAAGGAAAAGGGGGGTGTTGTGCAGGTTGGCGGTCCAATCCTCAACAATGACCGTCGATGAATCACTCAAGACGAGTCCATATTGCTGGGCCGTTGTGGTCAATGTTCCGATCGATGCAGTAGCATCAATTGCATGAAGACCTCGCTCTTTTCCATTGATGAACGCTCCAACATCTGCATTCAATGTCGATTCCTCGAGCTCGATACCGTAAGCAAAGCCGTTGGTTGTCAGCGAAGTTGATTCAATTGTCGTATACCATGCATCAAGACCCAACGATTCAGTATCGAGGCTGCTGTATGGTTTTGTAATCTCAACATCGTTCCATTGGTGCTCGCCTTCAAGCAAGACGGCCGCAGGGCCGACTCCGTTATGCAGAGAGAGGGTCGATTGGCTAATCTCTGAATCCAAACTTGAGATGGATATGGCTGTCTCATTCGCTACGATTGTGCTCGTTTCAACAACGAGTTGTCCGGTTCCAGACGCACGAATTCCAAGTTGGTCTCCATGAACTTCCGAATCTGTGAGCGTCGTTAAACCTGAACCATCGACGTCCATGCCGATGTCTGCATTGTGGATGTAGACGTGGTCAAATGTGCAATCAACAAGGCATCGGAGGTCAACGACAGATCGCCCTGATTGTTCTTGTGTGAAATTTGTGTCAGATATGGAAATACTCTCCATTGAGCCCCAGAGCAGCCGTTCTCCGGAGATGAGGGCGTTTGAAACGGTCAAATCATCAGCATCCGTTCCATCAATGACGAGTGCAACATGCTGTCCGTAAATGCTGGATACCGTTGTTGATGCTCCGGCATCCGATCCGATACCAACGCTCACATTTTCAAGCCCAAGTCCTGTAATGGTAGCAGTCCCTGATACAACGTCGATTGCAACACCGGTCTCAAAGAACGAAACATCGTTGACAGAGAGTAAATGTGACGATAGGATACCGGTTGCCGTATCTGCAAAAGAGCCTGTATCGATAATCAAATCACCATGATTGACGATCGACTGAATTTCAATGGATGACATGGTCACATTCTCAGCATCGAGTGCTCCAGATGAAGCAATATCGAAGCCAATGTAACTGTTGGAGATGGTGATTGACTCATGAATGGTGACATCACCATGTACCTCAAGAGCCGATTCGGCCCCTGAAATGGAAACATTCGAAAGGACTGCAGATGCGCCTGAAGAGATGACAATAC
>CALDQY010000126.1 GCA_937911445.1 uncultured Rhodobiaceae bacterium
AACGTTCCAGATGTACCTCCATACTGGCAAGGGAGGTTCTCGAATGGAATGGTTTGGGTCGAACATCTTTCGCAGTCGTACGGTGTTTCAACGACGCATGGTTTCGGAACCTCTGCTGGAGATAATCGTGCCTTTGGAGGGGCTCAAACGGGAGCAGGATTCGCCTATCTTTTGATCCCGAATGTTGGTTCACAAATCACAAGCTACCTAGCGAATGTGCAATCAAATTTTGCATCAAATGACGTCGTATCTCTATGGGCGGGCGGGAATGATTTCCTTTACGGAACTGCAAACGCTGATACCATTGTCACCAACATGGAGAGCCATATTCGCCAGCTCGAAGCGGCAGGTGCTACGACGTTTGTGATTCCAAACCTACCTCCGCTTGAGAAGACTCCCGAAATCCTCGGACGTAGTCAAACACAACAACAGAATACAGCATCAGAAGTGGTCGCTTACAACAACAAACTTGCAACGTTAATCGGGAGTCTTCGCCTCGAATTAGGCATAACAGTTCACGAAGTCGACGCCTACTCAATCTTCAATGACATCATCGATAACAAGGCCGCACTGGGACTGACCAACACACAATCGGCAGCTTGTTCAGGAAATTCTGGTTTGCTTCCTCTACCCATTTGCAACAATGGAGACCCAATTGCATCAAACGTGGATGAATACATCTTCTTTGACAAAGCACATCCGACCAAGACCATGCACCAATACATTGGGCGATTTGCCATTGAAGTCGTTGGTCAAGCCGATACAGATGGCGATGGAATTGTTGATGCAATCGACACATGCGAATGGACAGAGGACGGAAGCACGGTGAATCAAACTGGATGCTCGTGGGATCAAAGGGACGATGATGCTGATGGCGTGCTCAATGCGGATGATGTCTGCCCAGGCACAGATGTCAATGCTGAAGTGGATGCAGATGGTTGCTCAGCCGCTCAACGTGATACAGATGGTGATGGGAAAAATGATGCATTCGACCCTTGCCCGTACAGTCCAAATCTGATTGACTACGATGCAGATGGTTGTTCGGACTCCGAAGATTGGGACGATGACAATGACATGGTCGCGGATTATGAGGACAATTGTCCGAAAGGTACCGTCGGTATCCATACGAACGACCTTGACCAAGATGGATGCTCAGACGAGGAGGACTTGGACATCGACGGTGATGGACTTTCGAATGCTGAAGAGGAACTGATCGGTTCGGATAAGCGCAATCCAGATACAGATGGTGATGGTTACAACGACGGCATCGATGCCTTCCCCTTGGATGCAGCAGAGTGGCTCGATACCGATGGTGATGGATGCGGCGACAACAGCGACGAATTCCCTCTCGATGCAAACGAATGCATCGATACCGATGAAGATGGAATCGGGGATAATGGTGATGCCTTCCCTGCTGATGAGAAGGAGTGGACAGATTCTGATGGCGATGGTGTCGGCGATAACAGTGATGATTGTCCCAATGCATCTGGCTACTCGTTGATTCCACTGGGTTGTCCTGATCGTGATGGAGATGGTATCGGTGATGACGTCGATGCATTCCCCAACAATGTCGATGAGTGGTCCGACGAGGATGGAGACGGTTATGGTGACAATGGCGATGTGTTCCCAAGGAATCCGGATGAATGGGCAGATTCAGACAACGACTCACATGGAGATAATTCCGATGCCTTCCCACTCAACGAATCTGAGTGGCTTGATTCTGATGGTGATGGTGTAGGCGATAACAGCGATGCCTTTGTTGATGATGCTACTGAATGGCTGGATTCCGATGGCGATGGATGTGGTGATAATTCGGATGTCTGGCCACAAGATGCGACTGAATGTTTCGATCGTGATTATGATGGCGTTGGGGACAATGAGGATGCCTTCCCAGACAGTGCTTACGAATGGCTTGATTCTGATGGTGATGGTGTTGGTGATAATGCTGATGCCTTTCCATTTGATGCTTCAGCAAAATACGATTCAGATGGTGATGGTGTGCCTGATGCAACGGATCTCTTTCCAAAGAATGCAGGCATGGACTCCTTCCTTGACATAGGTTGGCGTATCGGGCTTGGGCTTGTGCTCCTCGGCTCAATCCTGTTGTTTGTCCAGAGACGAAATTCAAACGACATTGATGAGCAGAAATGGGTCATGGATGCAAACCAACAGCAAGCCATCGAATCCAATGCAAGACCCCTTTCTGCACCAAAATTGGACGATTTTGGCCAAAATTAGTATCCACTAAGGTCATTATGGGGTTGATGACAGGTCCGCTCATGCGCACCAAGGCTGTATTGCTTGCCCTGCTCATGGCTACCGTTTCTCTCTCAGGCTGTTTTGGAGAGGAAGAAATCATTCCTGAACCCGTTCCAGTTATTGAAGAAAATCCGAGAATCTTTGTCACAGACAAAACTGGAGCCTCCATCGATATGACGGCGATCAACATGACGTTCCAATTCAGTGATGTGGGTGAAACTGGAAAAGAACCCAGCATTGGTATTACATCCAGTGGTTGCATTTTCTTTATCGCTATGGAGAAGGTTATGCGTTCCTGTGATGGAGGTCAATCTTGGGAAGAAACGCAAGATCCCGTCGCATGTTCTCCAACAACCAGTGATCCTTACGGTTGGGTCGACCCAATCACAGACCGCGTCTTCGGTGTTCAAATGATTGGATTGGAAACATCGTGGATTTGTTGGAGCGATGATGATGGTCAAACGTGGATGGGCAACCCGCACGATTCTGGAACAACACCACTCAACGATCACATCAAACTGGCAAGTGGTCCTTGGACGGATTCGGGCTATGGAGCCCTCGGACAATTCACGAGCGGATTCTATGAGACAGCTGTGTACTACTGCTACAACAAACTTGCAGGTATCTTCTGTTTTACGAGTTTTGATGGTGGTGCGACCTTTGCCACTGGCGGACAAATCATCGGCCTCGCTACGACGAATGGTGGTCTCCATGGAGCGATTTCTACGGCTCCCGACGGTACAGTTTACGTTACGCCTCGTGTAGCAACTCCAACCGTTATCGTCTCGAAAGACAACGGTTTCTCGTGGTTCGAGCGTACGATGGGCAGCGATGCTGGAACGCCAAATCCACGAAAGAATTCTGAGGTGTCAACCGATACAGATTCCAATGCGTATCACGTGTGGACCGGTGCAGATGAAGGCGTTTACATGTCGAGGTCGACGGATTCCGGCGAAACATGGGAACAAGAGAGCATTCGTATTTCACCTGCAGGTGTTATCTCAACAGTCTTCCCTCAGACAGATGCCGGCGATCCCGGTCGAATCGCCATCACCTACCTTGGTAGCGAGAACACCGAGATGCTCAATCAATCCGATATCGACGGCAATCCTTGGAATGGGAACGCCCATTATGCTCCGAACAATGCGACCTATCACCTCTACATTACGTTCAGTCTGAACGCTCTCGATGAGAATCCTATCTTCCACACATATCGTGTCACAGATGATCCTGTTCAAGTTGGTTCAATCTGTCTGAATTCTGGCGATTGTCGAGACATCGGTGGTTCAAACCGTAACCTGCTCGATTTCAACGACCTGCACATCGACCGACAAGGGCGTGTCTACGTCGCATTTGCTGATGGTTGCACAGATGGCTGTGCTGACAATCCGAACGCTAGTGCAGCAGATTCGAGAGATGGTCGTGGCGCTGTTTACTATCTCGCATCAGGGCCAAGTCTCTATGTCGCAGACGGAGAACTTGAACCGCTCTATTGATTCAAACCGATGCAATTGGCTGGTTGACTTTGATGGATTGCATCAATTGTTTGAATTCCATTCGTGCCTGAGCAATCTGCTCCTTGCATGCCTTGATTCGTGCCTTGTGGGCTTCCTTGCGTTGCTTCCAAGCCTCTTTCGACTCTTTCTTTCGTTCCATCTTCGCAAGTTTGTATTCTTCTCTGCGCTTCATCAAGTCGGTGAAGCCTTTTCGAAGTTGCTGAACGCAGTGGGTGAGCTTTGCTTGGACCTCGCTTGAAACATCCTCGCTTCCGGATGACTGTTCGAACGCTGTCTTCATCTTTTGAGACTCAATCGATTTCTTTGGAATCTTGTGCAAGTCTTTGGTCATACCGAACCATGATGCAACCTTAATCCACCACTTTGATGGGTCCCAGTGGTACCACTTGTGTCCATTGCGATAATCCGCTTGGAAGGTGTGGTGGAAGTTGTGGTACCCTTCTCCAAAGGTGAGGAAGGAGAGAATTGGTGAGTCACGGGATGTGTTCGCTGTCGAATACGGTTGTGTCCCCCAAGTGTGCGCAGCTGAATTGATGAGGAAGGTGGCATGATGAACGACAACAACGCGCAGGAAACCACCGTAGATCATACCGCCAAGGAACCCATGGGTTCCGCCAAGTGCAAGATAACCGACTGCACCAGGTAAGACGATTCCAACCAAGAATCCAATGAGGAAGATGTGGCGATCTTGCCAAGCGAGAATTTTGTCGGCTTGTAAGTCTTCAACGTGCTCAACGATTTCCTCACCTTGGTCGACCATGACCCAGCCCATGTGTGCCCACATGAATCCTTTCTTTACAGTGTAAGGATCTTCCTCTTTGTCGGTCTTGAGATGGTGTCGACGGTGATCGCTGCACCATTTGATGGCTGAATTCTGGAAGGCTGCTGCACCGAACAGAGCGTAGAACAAACGCATCGGCCACGCCGCTTTGTGGGTACGATGACTGAACAAGCGGTGATATCCTGCTGTAATTGAAAGCCCACAAGCAAGGTAAAATGCGACGAAGATGAGTGGTTCGACCCATGAAATTCCGTATTGTAGACTGTAGAAAACGACGCTTACAATGGCCAAGAGCGGCATTCCGATGAGGAAACTTGAGTTGATGACATTGAGGGAATTTCGGTGTTCCATGGCACACCGATTTGCTTGGACTCTTTCATATTGTCTGTCGTTTTTTGAAACAACGCTGTAATTTTGCTGAGGTCGATTTGGACCAGACAACTTGGTATAGGTGGTATCCTTTTATATTGGGGTACGCCGGATTTCGCTTAGGGTTACCATGGACTATCAGCAGTACCTCGATGAAATCAATGCCCTCAACGATTACATTCGTTTGACTATCGCTATCGGTCTCACTCTGCTTTCGCTCGTGCTCGCCAAGTATGCAGTGATTCGTCCTTGGTGGCGTTTCGTGACCTCAACAGAGGCTGACTGGGATGATCATCTTCATCGTCCACTCGCAAACCGAGCATATGCGTTGATTCTCGCTGTTGGCGCACAGTTGACTATCCGATGGATTATGACCACGTCCAGCTCTCTCTTTGAATCATCTGAGCCGGTCTTTGCGGCGTTTTACGTCATTCTCAGCGCTTCGATTTTGAGCGTTTCCATTAAGCATCTCATTCCTGTGTTGATGGATCAATTCAGTTCGCAAGGCAACGTTACGGTCTCAGGTAGCAATTCCATTATCGTCTTTTTCTTGCGTGCAGTTGTTTGGTTTGCAGGTTTGTACTTCGCGCTCAACCAACTCGGCATTGAATTGTTTGGAATTCTCGCCTCGCTTGCTGTTTTCTCGTTGATCATCGGTCTTGCCGTTCAGCAGACTCTCGGAAACATCGTCAACTCCTTCCTCCTCGCTATCGACCGGCCCTTTGAGGTTGGCGATCGTATTGAAGTTGAAGGGACATGGGGGTCCGTCGTTTCCGTAGGTATTCTTTCAACGAAGGTGCTCGACCGCGATGAGCGCCTTGTTGTCATTCCGAACAACACGCTCGTTGAGTCCAAAGTCATCAACCACGCACGTGGTGGTGGCGACGGTGTTGCACGGCGTATTTCGATTGTCCTTGACATCGGCGTTGATTACCGAGAGGACATTGACCACGTCAAGTATACATTGCTCCAACTGGCAAAGGAGTGTCCATACGTCATCAACAAGCCAGAGCCACGAATTTTACTTCACGAACTCGCAGACTTTGCCAAGATCTTCCGTGTCTACACATGGGTCGAAGATTACAGTGACGAATACGTCGCACGTGACTGGCTCTTGCGCAACATTGACGAGCGATTTGGCAAGGAAAACATCAACATTCCATTCCCAACATCCGTTGAATTGTCCGACAGCATCTACGAACAAGCAGAGGTTACCAAGCAACGCTCTGCAAAGCGAAAGATGGTTCAAGAACGAAAGAAGTTGGATGAATCGCGCACAAACGCACGCAACGAGATTGAAGAGATTACCGAGAAGCTCAAAGATGCTGAACTTTCGAAGAAAGATCGAACAGCACTTGAAGAGCGTCAGCGTGAATTGAACTCACTCTTGTCGCAATTCGACCGAGATGGAAGTTGAGAGTTCACGCTCGTTGGTTGCGGTGAATTGAAACCATTTGGCGCAATCGCAATGCTATGACCGGTACGGTTGAGCTCACAAATCCTGAGCGTCGGATGCTGCGTGCTATGCTTGCGGCAAGTAACGATGTTCATTCGCTCGACCAAATCATGAATGCGTGCGATTGGAATGACCAAGCAGTCGCTGTAGGAGCAGGTCAGGGTTTGAGTGACAAAGGATTCGTTGAGGTCCAAGAAAGCGTACGGCGCACGATTCATCCGGGCCAAGAAGGTCACGATGCCATCGCCAATGGGCTGCTTGAAGCACGTCTTTGGTCATGGATTTCATCTCAAGACGAGCCAACGATGGCCAAGTTGCAAGCGAAATTCGAACGACATGAAGCAGGTCCTGGTGTTGGACTGTTGAAGAAACTCGGTGTCCAACTTCAATCGGGTACGTTTGTGTGTGAGGATACGTCCTCGTTGAAATCAGAACTCCAAGCACGTGGCATGTTTCTTACATCTCTACCTGCTGACGAGGAGGATCTTTCAGAGCGCCTTCTTGCTCACTTCAAGGGGCGCAAACAACTGATTGAAGTCGTCGAACATCGGACCAGAACATGGTCATTGACAGATGCCGGTAAAGCCATCTCGGACGACGGTCTTGAAGAGCGTAAACAAATTTCTGAAATTACACCAGAACTGCTTCAGTCTGGTGAATGGAAGGACGCTGATTTCCGTTCCTTCGATGTGACGCTTGAATCCACCACGCCTCGAACAGGACGCTCGCATCCAATGCAAGAACTCATTGAACGCATTCGTCGCATTTTCTTGGAGATGGGCTTCTCAGAACTGGTGGATGATTATGTCCAAACCGCAGGTTGGAACATGGACGCTTTATTTATCCCTCAAGACCATCCAGCCCGAGAGATGCAGGATACGTTCTATCTTGATGAACCAAAGTCGTTGGAATTGGATGCAGACCTGGTTCAGAAGTGGAAAGACATCCACGAGCATGGTGGAGATACCGGTTCGATGGGATGGTCTGGTTCCTTCTCAGAAGAGGTCTCAAAACGTGGTCTCCTTCGTACACATACGACGGTGAACACCATTCAGCATCTAGCACAAAATCCAGACAAACCGTGTCGAGTGTTTTCGGTTGATCGTGTGTTCCGAAAGGAGGCCATTGATAGCACGCATCTTCCCGAATTCCATCAGATTGAAGGCATCATTATGGAGCCAGGCGCCAATCTTCAGATGCTCGTTACCACTCTGAAAACCTTCTATGCAAAGATGGGTTATCCTGAAGTTCGGGTTCGTCCAGCCTACTTCCCCTACACGGAGCCAAGCCTGGAAGTCGAAGTCAAGTGGAAAGGTAAGTGGCTCGAGCTGGGCGGTGCAGGCATCTTCCGTCCTGAAGTAACGGAACCGCTCGGTATTACATCCCCCGTTTGTGCTTGGGGAATGGGCCTTGAACGTCTTGCTATGCTCGTTCTTGGCTTGGATGATATCCGTCAATTGTACATCTCCGATCTTGAGTGGTTGCGCAATCAACCGTTGATTTAATGTCGGCCGAACGCTGATAAACCGCAACGTCAAGCACTAACCATGTCACAAGGCATGCATTTGTCAAACACTGAAACTGTACCAGGAAAACTCATCACCGCTTCTTACGGTCTTGTTCAAGGCTCAACCGTACGCGCCAAGAACGTCTTCAAGGACATCGGTGCAGGATTCAAGAACATGGTTGGTGGAGAACTCAAAGCGTACACTGAGTTGCTCCAAGAAGCCCGAAATGAAGCCCTCCAGCGGATGATGATGGATGCACAGGCACGTGGTGCAAACGCCATCGTCAACGTACGATTCGCAACTTCCGCTGTTTCAGGTGGCGCTGCTGAATTGTTTGCTTATGGAACTGCTGTTACTGTACAATGAGGCGGTCACTTGGAGCCATTCATCATCATTTTCTACTTCATGATTTTCGTCATCTCCGTTGCACCTACGCTTGGTTCATGGATTTTCGGAAATTGGCATCAAGGCCGAATTATAGATCGCTTGGCAGCCGAAGAAAAGGCATTGAATGACTCTGGAGCAGGTCATCCAATCAACAACCTCTCGAAGCCTAGTCAAACAAACGATGTTGAATCATCCATGCTTGTCATGTCGGGTGTTACAGTTGGTCCTTCGTGGTGGCAAATGATGCTTGGAGGTTGGAAGAACTTCTTCGGTGGAGAGATTAAGTCCTTCGACAAGATGCTCCTTTATGGACGCCGCAAAGTCTTGCACGACATGCGCGTCCAAGCACTTCAACAAGGATTTGATGAAGTAATCAACGTTCGAGTCGAAACGTCCATGATTACAAAGAAGTCGCAAAAAGATGACAGGACCGCTGGTTACGAATTCATTGCATATGGTACCGCCATTAAGTATGTCAGGTCCTAACGTTAAGTAGTAAATCGTGCCCCAAGTATCTTGGGGAACACCTATGGGAAATGAAAAACTAATCGCAGGAGCAGTCATGATTCTCTTGAATTTGGTACTCTTGTCACCGATCGCAACAAGCATGGTAGAAGACGCAGTTGAAGACAACTTTGAGACGTATCCATACGATACGGCTTGTGCTGATTCAGACTGTACAACCGCAGAAGAAGACTGGGCGTCGTCCACGTCTGATCGTAGTTACTACGCTTGGAACTTGACCAATGCAGATGCAGTCATGGCTGGAGAAGCTCCAGTTTACGAGAAGTTGGGTCCGTTTGATTACGAGATTACGACCACTCGAAACATCATTGCATTCGACGAGGAAGCCGGTACACTCACCTACGATGAGTCCAAGGTATTCACTTGTGCAATGGACGATCCTGAGGATTGTAACACACCAATTACACAACTCAACATTCCGTTCCAACCTCAAGTTGTTGGAGCAACTGGGTTGGCAATTGAGAACGTCATGGATTTGACCAAGGTCGGATTCAGTGCCGGTATCATGGCCATGGAATTGGAATCCTTCTCCGCTGCTAAAGTATCTGCTGAATGGGTTTCCAACACAATGGCTGGAGGCTACGTTGCATACACCGATGGCGTAACATTGGATCCAGCAAATGCTTCGATTGTGATTGGTACGAATTGGTACGACCAGTTTGATGCTTACTTCGCAGCCATGAACCTGTCCGGTATGAACAACATGCCAGGATTCCCTCCTACAGTAAGTTACACACAGGCAATTCAAGGACAGCAACTTGCAGCAGGTGGAGTCACTTTTGCTGGTAACGCATCAATCACCGATCTGACTTACGCATTTGACTCCGCAGTCATGCCAACAACTGGCGATGATGTTTCACTCAGTGGAATGGTTGGTGTCATGGTTCTCGCTGGCCACTGCGACGCATTCCCGACTGCTACCTATGATGAGGTCATGGCTGATGCAGCAAACGGCTTTGCCAATGTAGGAACCATGCAAAGAGCTGGTATCTGGGGCTTTACGGTTATGGCAAGCGAAACAATGCCAGACATTAACGCAACCATCGCCAACGATTACGCCGTATGCTTTGGTATGGGTGGTATGTTTGCTAACGTCTTTGGCGGAGCTGATGACGACTGGTTCGCTGACGCAACAGCAGTTGATGCTTCAACTCGAATCATGAACTATCTCGGTGTCGACATCGACAACACTGTTGCAATGGGTCTCCTCTTCGGAGGTCAAGGCACAGATGAGCCGATGGGTCTCTTTGCTACCAACGAAGAAGGAACATCCTTCGGACTTGCTAACTTCATGGGTATGGAAGCAGCCGATGCCATGGTTGCTTACGGACTTGACGCAGCACAATACGGTGCAATCGCAACATGGGCTGGCGGCTGGTTGTCCAGCGCCTCCTCTCTCCCAATGGTCCTTCTTGGTTCAGCAGGAACCATGACCGCGGAACAATTCGTCAACGTCACTTTCGGTGATGCAGATCCAGTCAACGGCGGCTACCTGGACAACAGCCTCAACCTCGGTGGAGCTTGGGGAAGTGCTCTTATCCCAGCCTCTGAAGGTGCACCTTCAATCGCTCTTGATGCAGCCGTCTCTGGAAACATCCTCTACGGTCCTCTCGGACTCACAACTGCAACTGGTGCTACAATTTTCCTTTATGGAGAGCTTACTGGTATGACGCCACCGATTGATTTCACAACCATGGGGCCTGGTGCTCCTATGGAGTGGAACGCAACAACCGTTTCTGCACTCTATGGTGTTGACGCAAACGCTGCAAACGCCATGCGCACCCTGATGATGAGCGTCATCTACGGTGACTTTGTCCCAGGACTCCTTGTCGACAGTTTCGGAAGCAGCGGTCCTTACATGACCATGCCACTGAACAACTGGCTCTACGGATGGTTCGACCCAGTCAGCATGATGGTCGCTGAAGACCCAACTGCTCCATCCGCAGGATGGGCTAAGTTGGAAACCAACGAAACCTACTACGGATCTGGTGGCGTCTCTACAGGAAACGCCACCGTCTACGTCATGTGCACTGGACACAACGATGACTGTGAGAAGGGAGAAGCTGTATCTGAAGACGGTTCAAACGAACTTTCGTGGCGAAACACTGACATGATGATCGCAACGTTTGGTCTCATCACTGTTGAAACACTCGATGGAACCACTGGTGGTTTCCTCACTGGTGACGGTGACAAGGTCAACGCTGGTGGCTACGCAGTTACTGATGTAACATGCACTGGAGACGACGAAGTCAAGGGCATCCCAGTTGATGTGTGCTCTGCATCCGTCGACCCAACAACAAACCCAATCAGTGCGAAGCTCATAGCAAGCGAGTCGCTCCTTGCCGCAATGACACCTGCTCTTCCTGTCTACTTTGGCAGCGAGATCAACATGATGTCTGAGGAAATCTCTGGACTTATCATTGCTGGTGATTCAACATCCACATTCTACCTTGACACACGAACAGGAACCGATCTCGCATCCACTCCTGCAATGTCTGACCTTCAACCTGTTTTCCAGATTGTCCAGGGTTCAGAGATTGAAGACGGAGATGCTGAAGACATGGAAAGTGCCATCATTCAGAACCAAGAATTCATGGGCTGGTGGATGAACTTTGACAACGGCTTCGATTATGTTGCCTTGCTGCTCTACATTGGTGGTGTCGCTTTGGTCATCATGCACTTCGTCATGGGTGGCCAAAAGAAGGACGAAATGTTCGAGTGAAGTTGCTAGCATAGCATCAAATATGACCAAATTGTGGTCGTAGCATGGATAAGCGTGCTACGATAACGATTCTCGTAGGCCTAGGCATTTTTGCTGTCGGCATTATTGGATTCGTCATAGGCGGATTTGGTATCGCTGGAATCGAAGAATCCATGGAGTTCACGCTTGAAGAAGTAGACAATGGAACGATTTCCATCGAAGATCGTGATGGCTACGGTGAACTAGGTGTCACTTTTTGGGTCCAAGGTGATTACCTTGATGACGATAAAAATGGCATTTGGGATGCCTGCGAAACTGTGACGATTACCGTGACTGAAACTCCTGAAATCAGTGAAAGATGGGACGATAACGCACAAAAACTTGCAGGGGGATTCTACTCTGAGGTTGTGTTTGATTATGATGGCCGTGAATCCTCGGATTGCAGTTCGGACCCGTTCAACAAAAATCTTGATCGTTCTGAAAAAGGATACGTGAAGATTGGTCGTGCATGTCTGGGCTGCCTTGCAGGAGATTTTCGTTTTGAATCGAATACCAACGTTTCTGTTACTTACGATGACATCCTTATCGCTGAAGTTGGTGAGGATGTTGGTCTGATTGCTATGGGCTTCCTTGGAGGGTCAGGAGCACTCTGCTGTGGAATCATCGTGATGCTGATCGGTGTGATTCTCATCTTCACATTGAAGGATGATGCCCCTGTTGAAATGTCAGTCAATGCTGATGGTACGTTCAGTATGGAGTCTACGCCGGACAATACCGTAGGTGTTGGTGTAAGTCAGTCCGTATCACAAATCACCACCTCTTCGGTCATTACAGAAGAAATGACGAAGGCTGAACCCTATCAATTCCCATCGACAGAATCTGCTCCGGAAATTGAAGAAAAAGCGGATTGAGCCAAAATCGGCCCTCTACTTAGAGGCATGGTTATAACTCGCCAAGTGCTACAATGCATCATGCATACAGCAGGTAAAGTATTGTTAATCATTGGTGGGGTAATTACAGCCCTTGGAATTGTTTTGATTGTAGGAGGTGCAGCAACTGCAAACCTTGACCCATCGAAAGAGAACTACTACTCAGGAAATGGTGGCGACACTTGGACCGTCCCTGGTGATGATTTCTACGCAGTCTACACTTCGAGTTCAGTCAATTGTGAATCGTTTGAAATGACAATTACGAGCTCAGATGACCCCGATTACAACCTCTTCAGTTCTTCTTGTGACTACGACAACGAAGACGATCTAATCGATGATGATTTCATCAAAGTCGGCGATATTGATTGGTTGACTACCATGGAGGGGGACACACTAAACTTTGGCCAAACATCCTCAACAATCTACGTTGTCGGTGAGTGGGAAGCAGTCGGAGACGCTGCTGGAGGATTCCTTGCGGCAGCAGGTGGTGTATTGATTGCGATCTGTGGAGGTGTTATCCTCCTCATCGGTCTTATCCTCGCTTTGACCCTCAAGACAAAAGATCCCGTTATGATGCAACAGGGGCAAATGATGGGTGGTCAGATGATGGCAGGACAGATGCCTATGCAGCAAATGCCTGCACAACAAATGCAGATGCCAGCACAGCAGATGCCTGCGCAACAAATGCCTGCGCAAACAACGGCACAGCCATACGAGTACGAACAGAAGTAATCACTCTTCTTCGTCTTCGTAAAG
>CALDQY010000127.1 GCA_937911445.1 uncultured Rhodobiaceae bacterium
CCATGGTCTGGAGGGCTGGTTCCAAGTGCTCGACACGCTTGTCAGCCTTGGTTGCTTTCATTTCCAACTCGCGAATTCGGAAATCTTTCTCAGCAATCAACGATTCTTGTGCTTCTCGCTCGATTTCCTTGTCGATGATTTCTTTCTCCAAAACTTCAATCTCTGCACGTGCATCGACGAGTTCCTTTTCTTGAGTTTCATAGGCTGCGAAGAGTTTCTTCAAACGGTCTGTTTCCGTGGCTAGAGCCTCTTCAAGTTGACCGATTCGAACGTCAGGGGTGAGGGTTCCTTCTTCACTCATATTTTCACCCGGAGGAATGCCTCCATTTCAACCCAGTCGCCTTTACCCTATGAAGACGACGCCTCGTTGAGAACGATAACACGCTTCTAACTTGTAGGTTTCATGCACGACTAGAACTTCTTTTTCGGGCCGCGTGGGAAGAGCCATCGATTGGATTTTTCCACGTCTTTTTTCTCGACTTTCTCGTAATTTCCCCTTCTAACGAACATGAGTGATAGAAGAACAAGGACGGCAATAGCTGCGATGGTGAGGTATATGGTGTTCGCTTCAAGAATGGTTTCTTCCTCCGAGCGCGTGCCATCATTCGGATATGCATCCGTGTTATCTCCAACGCCATCACCATCGGAATCTGTTATCTCAGATGCGTCATTTGGAAACGCATCGAGGGAGTCCACTGTTCCATCCCCATCTGAATCTCTTTCAATGACTTCAATTGCGTCCTCAACGACAATTGTTTCTCGAATTCCGCCAATTTTCAGTAATGTAATCTGGAGATCATACATCGATATTTCAGCCGATTCAGGAGCCTTAATTTCAACTTTCCACGCATCATTTTCTGAAGCAATGACTCTGCCGCGCAAGTCTGATTCTTCTTCCCAATCACTTTGAGGTGCAGGCCCTGTCACAGAAGCAAATGGAGCAATGTTATAATCGACCAGTTGCGGCGTATTTTTATCACTCCATTGACCGTTACCTAATTGCCCGTGTTTACCGCGAGCCCAGCACGAGATTGATCCGTTTTCATACAGACCGCAAGTATGGTCATAATTTACACTCAGGTCAACAATATTCGTGGGCCCTTCAACAAACATCGGCTTGGTGTAAATACCGCCAGTTACCCCAATCCCAAGACGTCCGTAGCCATTGTGACCCCAACAGTACAGGCTGCTATTTTCTAAAATAGCACAGGAATTGTAGGGGCCTACCGCAACAGATACTGCTATTGAACCGGCTGGCAAATGAGGATAAACCGGTGTGGGGCGATGTGTAGTCGTATTCTCTCCAAGTTGGCCGTAATTGTTCTGGCCCCAGCATGCGACTGAGCCATTGTCGAGTAAAGCACATGAATGATGATCACCAACCGAAAGGTCTGTTGCAGCACGCCCTTCGGGTAATTCAACATTTGATGATGGAGTATGAATCGTATCACTCGTAGCGCCATTGCCAAGCTGTCCTAGGTTATCTCGGCCCCAACACATCACGCCTCCGTCATCAAGAAGAATACAGGTATGTGTTGCTCCAGGCTCGACTTTCACAACTTTCCGGTCTGATGGAGTCGTAATCGTTTGGGGCGTGTATTTGTCGCTTGTATCTGAATTTCCGTTTCCTAAGGCTCCAAAAGAGTCAAGCCCCCAGCAGGTCAAGGAGTCGTCTTCCAAGATTGCACACGTATGCTTGAGTCCCATGCCCATTGATTTGACGCGCTTACCATCGGGAAATTGTACTTTAACGCTCGGAGACTTGTAGGTATTGGTCGAATCATCACCGGCTTGTCCATCCTCATTGAATCCCCAACAGCTCGCAGTGTTGTCATTCAGAACGATACAAGTTCGAGACTGTTTTGCATGAATTTGAGTGACTGTTTGGCCATCCTCCGTTGAAACGTATGTAGTTGGTTTGTTCCTGTTCGTTGCATCGCCACCATCGCCGAGTTGCCCGTAATTGTCAAGCCCCCAACACATTGCTGAACCATTCTCAAGGATTGCACATGTGTGCGAACTTCCAGTGGCGAGTACAGATGAATGCGTTTCAGAGGCCGGCGCTTCTGTCGGCACGAATTCGTAACGAATTGTCGAGACCCCCACATATTCGCTGAGGTCGATACTGCACTCCATCGACTCGGCTTGATTGACGTCTGCATTCGGACAGTCCAACTCGAGTGATGTGCTTTCTTCAGCCACGACCTGCATCGACACGCCGAGCAAAATGGCCAAACAGAAGCAGGCTCGGGCTCGGAGGGACATGATTTGACGTTCTCCTTCTCCCTTATTGATTCATTTATTCGAATAATGACGTTTTGTGCATTTCTTATGCCGAATTTGTGGCTTCAACCAAAGCTTTTGCAATTGATACTTCGCCCATCGAATGTCCTGCATCGGGTATAATCTGCAACACGGAGTAGGGAAGTTGCTTGTGCAATTCCCATGCACTCTTGACCGGGCAAACCATATCGTATCGACCCTGAACAATAACTGCGGGAATGTGTTCTATCGCTCTGGTGTTGTTGAGAATGTAGCTGTCTTCAACAAAGATTCCGTTGATAAAATAATGACATTCAATCCGAGCAAAGGCAACAGCGAAGTCAAGATCCTCTGCTTTATCGAGATATTCAGGGTCTGGGAACAATCGGCTTGTCGCCATTTCCCATCGCGTCCATTCTTTAGCAGCATTACGTCGAACATCGACATCATCACTTGTTAATCGGCTGTAATAGGCTGGGATGAGTCCTGACTGTTCCTCGACTGGAATATGTTGTTGATACGGCTCGAAGGCATCAGGGAAGACATGACTTGCTCCATCTTGGTAGAACCAGTGCAGTTCTGATTTCCTACACATGAAAATGCCTCGAAGGATGAATGAACGGACACGTTCTGGATAAGAGATTCCGTAAATGAGCGAGAGAGTTGATCCCCAGGATCCGCCGAAAACATGCCATGTGTCAATGTTGAAGTGATTTCGAAGGGCTTCAATATCCGAAACAAGATGCATGGTTGTGTTTTCTTCAAGGTCGGCGTATGGTGTTGATTGACCACAGCCTCGTTGATCGAATTGGATAATGTTCCATTTCTGTGGATCGAAATATTGTCTGTATGAGGGTTGACTGCCTCCCCCGGGCCCGCCATGAATCACGATAACGGGGATTCCTTCGGGGTTGCCTGCACATTCCCAAGCGATGGTATGTCGCTCTGAGACAGGTAGCATTCCAGTGGCATATGGTTCGATTTTTGGATACAAGACATCATCGATGGATTCTGACCCCATGCGTCGTTCGATGTGAATGAGGATGATGTTGCTTTCGATGCCTTTTTTGGACGTATTGACTCGCAGACCCATGAAGCAAGCGACGGACGTCTTCAACGATTGGGCTCATCGAGGCAAAGACGAGGGTATGGAACGCGGCCATGGACCTTCAGTTAGAGAAATGCTGGATGCTGCTCTCGAACGTGTACTATCAAACGGTGATTCGTTCTCGTTTGCAGATTTGGGATGCGGGAACGGTTGGGTCGTCCGCTTAGCTGCTCAACACGAACAGTGTCAGACTGCGGATGGGTTTGATGGTGCAGAACATATGATAGAGAAAG
>CALDQY010000128.1 GCA_937911445.1 uncultured Rhodobiaceae bacterium
TCGGAAAGAAATGGGACGATGTTGGAGGAGACATTGGCGAATTGAACATTCGCATGCGCATCGTCCCAATCCTCTGCTTGGCGCTCCTGTTCATCTGGGCGATCTTGTTCCGTCCCGGATACGCTGAACATGACATGGGCTTGATGTGGGTCATAATCGGCCTTGGAATCGGCTTTGCCAGTCTCATTTTCGCCTTCCACGCTACTCGTGAGTGGCCAACCATCACACGAGGTCTTCTTGCCTTCGCTGTCGGTGCATGTTTCGTCGGATTGGGTCATTGGGCACAATTGGCTGCAACACCATGGCTCCAAGAATCAGGACGCATGCCCAACGATGTTGTCTTCTGGCCTGCATTGATTGTTCTCGGAATCCCCGGACTCATTTGTGCTGTCCTTTATCGAATGGGTAAAGACGATGCTCGTCAACTCAAACTCACTGGATTTGAAGCAGGCGTTCTTCCAGAAGGTGTGACCATCAAATCATGGGAAACTGAAGAGAAAGTTGTAGCCAAGCATCCAATTGAACAACTCTCCAACAAGGCACTGCTTGCAAGCCCATTGGTTCTTGCCATGGTGTTTGGGCAATTGTGCGATGGTTTCGCAACCATGGTCGGCATCGACTATTTCGGATACTCCGAAAAGCATCCATTGAGCGATGCAGTGATCCAGTACGGTGGAGGCATCTCTGACAAAATGGGCTGGGATGTTGAAGGCGCTTGGCTGTTTGCTATCGTCAAGGCCATTCTAGTCGGAACCATCACCTACATCTTCGTTGAGATGCGCGTCGAAAACCGACAGAAACATCTGCGTCTGTTAATTGTTCTCGCTGTTCTCATCGTCGGTCTCGCTCCAGGAATTCGTGACATTGGTCGATTGATGCTCGGTGTCTAAGCCCACGATGCCTTGAAGGCTTGAACCGGAGTGGTCGGGATAGGTGGAAGCACATGGATCGACTACCGACACGAGTGAACAAAGCCGATCCTGATTATTCTGCTCGCCGAGAACACAATCTTGCTCTCATTGAAACGCTTCGTGAGCGTCTCGATCTCGTCCACCAAGGTGGTGGCGAGAAGTACGTTGAACGTCATCGAAGTCGCAACAAAATGCTCGCACGTGAGCGTATTGAGCGCATCATCGATCCTGGAACGGCCTTCCTCGAACTCTCCCCACTTGCTGCATACGACCTGTACGATGGCCGTGCCCACTCCGCAGGCATCGTTACGGGGATTGGATGTGTTCACGGCCGAGAAGTTCTCTTTGTAGCCAACGATGCAACGGTCAAAGGTGGCTCCTATTACCCAATGACGGTCAAGAAGCACATTCGTGCACAAACGGTTGCTCACGAGAACCATCTCCCATGCGTTTACCTCGTTGATTCTGGCGGAGCGTTCCTGCCTATGCAGGACGAAGTGTTCCCAGACATTGGTCACTTTGGACGTATCTTCCGTAACCAAGCACGAATGTCCGGAGATGGCATCCCTCAAGTTGCAGCCGTTCTTGGCTCTTGTACTGCAGGTGGAGCGTACGTTCCAGCCATGAGCGACGAATCGATCATCGTCAAAGGCAATGGTACCATTTTCCTCGCAGGCCCTCCACTTGTCAAAGCAGCAACTGGAGAAGTCGTCACAGCTGAGGATTTGGGCGGTGCTGAGGTCCACACAGTCCAATCTGGTGTAGCTGATCACTTTGCAGAGGACGAACCAGAAGCACTTCGCATGGTTCGAAACGTCCTCGAAAACATTGGACCAAGAGGACTCGCCCCAGCAGCCTTGCAAGAACCTGAACCCCCTGCACATGACGTTGAGGACCTGCTCGGATTGATCCCAAGCGACAATCGAACACCAATCGATGTACGTGAAATCATTTCACGTATCGTTGACGGTTCTCGCTTTCATGAATTCAAATCACGTTATGGAACGACATTGGTGTGCGGTTTCGCCCACATTCATGGACACAAAGTCGGCATCATTGCCAACAACGGTATTCTCTTCTCTGAATCATCTTTGAAAGGCGCCCACTTCGTTGAACTATGCGGTCAGCGAGGCATTCCACTCGTCTTCCTACAGAACATTACCGGTTTTATGGTCGGACAAGCCTACGAAGCAGGCGGTATTGCCAAAGACGGTGCCAAACTTGTTACAGCAGTATCGTGCGTCAACGTTCCAAAGTTCACCGTTATCGTCGGTGGTTCACACGGTGCAGGAAATTACGGTATGTGTGGTCGAGCCTACGATCCACGCTTCCTCTTCATGTGGCCAAACAGTCGAATCTCTGTCATGGGTGGTCCACAAGCAGCCGATGTTCTCAGCACAGTGAAGCAAGACCAGCGAGAACGAGAAGGCAAGCCTCCAATGGAAGGTGAAGAGTTGGAGAACTTCCGTGCCCCTATCCTTGAGAAGTACGAGGTTGAAGGCTCACCATACTATTCCACAGCACGACTCTGGGACGATGGTATCATCGATCCACGGGACACTCGAGACGTCCTTGGACTCTGTCTTGCTGCATCGAGAAACGCTCCTTTGCCTGAGGGCAAATACGGAATATTTAGAATGTAAATTCCAATTGAAAATTTGAAAATACAATTGAGGTTTTTGACATGACAACGATGGAGAACCCACCACAAACATCCTTGATTCAACTCACCATTGACGGTAGTTGTGCCCGAATTCAATTGGCTCGTGAGGATAAGTTCAATGCTCTCAATGTGGATATGATTACCGAATTGATTGAGGTCTTCGAGTGGACCAAGGAACGCAGTGCAGGCTACATCGATGCATTGGAAGATGCGAATGGTCAACCCTATCTGCGAACACTCGTTCTTTCTGGCCGTGGAAAGCACTTCTGTGCTGGAGCTGACATCAACATGATGCGTGATGCAGGAGCCAACACACCTGAAGAGAACAGGAAGGACAGTGAACGCCTCGATCGCCTCTTCAACGGACTTTGGTCCCACCCATGCTTCACCATTGGAGCCATCCAAGGTGTTGCGCTTGGTGGAGGTGCAGGTCTCATCGCATGTTTGGATTACGTGGTTGCAACCGAGAACGTTCGCATCGCACTATCGGAAGGAAAACTCGGTATTCTTCCTGCCGTCATTGGTCCCTACGTATACCGTCGTGTTGGTTCAGCGAACTTCCGCCGATTGTCCATGCAAGCCAGTCGAGTCAAGTCCGAAGAAGCACTACGCGTCGGTTTCATCGAAAGGGTTGTTGAGAGCGTCGAAACATTTGACCAAGAGATTGACTCCATCATTGCAGAAGTTCTCACAACGGGACCAAGTGCTGCAACCCTTGCCAAGGAATTGACACTCGGATTCGATCGATGGAACGATGATGATGAATCGCTGCGTCGATGGACCCTTGATTTCACCAGCCGAATGCGAGGTTCAAGGGAAGGTCAAGAGGGTCTCTCTTCGTTCCTTGAGAAGCGTCCTGCCAATTGGAAACCCGAAGAGTGAGGTGAGAAGATGATTCAGCGTGTACTGGTTGCGAACCGTGGCGAAATCGCCTGTCGCATCCTTCGTGCATGCCGAGAAGCAGGACTCTCAAGCGTTGCAATCTATGCTGAGAACGACCGTGAGGGCATGTTTCGTGAACTTGCTGACGAATCGGTTCTGCTTGAGGGTGACACAATAGCTGAGACGTATCTCAACGGTGCAGCCATCATCCAAGCGGCCAAAGAGACAGGCGCAGATGCTATTCACCCAGGTTTTGGATTTCTTTCAGAGCGTTCAGAATTCGCTCAAGCCGTCATGGATGCTGGACTGATTTGGATTGGTCCATCGCCTCAAGCCATCGAACAGATGGGGGATAAGATGTCAGCACGTCAAATCATGAAGGCTGCAGGAGTCCCTGTTATTCCGGGTGTCGAGATCGAAGAAGAGGATGAATCACTGGCCATGGAAGCCATTCGTAACGCGGCCAAAGAAACAGGCTATCCGCTTCTGCTGAAAGCAACTGCAGGAGGCGGTGGTAAAGGAATGCGTGTTGTCAACGTTCCTGAAGAACTCGAGAATGGCGCACAATCCGCTCGACGAGAAGCACTCGCAGCGTTTGGCGATGGACGAGTCTACGTCGAGAAACTCTTGATGAAATCAAAGCACGTTGAACTGCAAGTCCTTGCTGATACGCACGGTCGATGCATCCACTTAGGTGAACGAGAATGCAGTGTCCAACGACGTCATCAGAAGGTCTTCGAAGAAGCCCCATGTTCGACCATGACGCCTTCATTGCGGGAACGTATGGGACAAGCTGCCGTAGCGGCCGCACAGGCCGTTGACTATGTCGGAGCAGGAACGGTGGAATTCCTGCTTGCTGAAGATGAATCCTTCTATTTCCTTGAGATGAACACGCGCATTCAGGTTGAGCATCCGGTGACCGAAATGGTCACTGGTGTCGATTTGGTTCGAGAACAACTGCGTATTGCAAACGGTGAGCCAATGTCCGTTGACGAACTCAACATACGTGGGCACTCCATCGAAGTCCGCCTTTACGCTGAGGATGCGACCAACAATTTCCTGCCAGCCATCGGGCCTCTGGCCGTGTTCCGTCCGCCCACAGGGCCGGGAATACGCCTCGATACGGGTGTTCGTGAAGGCGACGAGGTTACACCTCATTACGATCCAATGTTAGCGAAATTAATCGTCTTCGCTCCAACACGTGAAGAAGCATTGCAACGTATGCGACGGGCGTTGGATGAATTCGTTGTTCTTGGAACAACCACGAACATTGGTTTCTTGCGAGATTTGTGTGATGTACCTGAAGTCATCTCGGGTGATACATACACCTCAATGATCGACGATCTGTATCCAAATGGATATCAGTTCACACCACGAACGGAAGATCTCGATGTTGCTTTGATGACTGCAGCCGTTGCAGAAACAACTGGCATGCATCGAACCACCGTTGCATCCTCTCAAGGTTCTGTTGGCATTGCAAGTCCATTCCAAACGCTCAACAGGAGGTATCCCTGATGCAGCATGAATTCCGTTATGCTGGTGAGACCTACGACGTCTTGCTTGAGCGCACGCCAAAAATCTGGACCTTTGCGAACCATTGCGCTCATCCCCGTGAAGATGGACGTATCCGTATCTATTTTGAAGATGGAAGCAAAGCGTGGGCACACGTATCGAAGGTTGGTGATGTATGGTGGGTTCATCACTCAGGCCGGATCTTCACCATGGAGCGCATCGAAGCAGGAGCAAGCAGTGATGAAAACCACGGAGGACTTGTAGCACCGATGCCTGGTGTCGTTCTCGAAGTTCTCGTTGCTGCAGGAGAATCTGTCGAAGCAGGACAAACTCTGATGGTCCTTGAAGCGATGAAAATGGAGCACAGAATCGTCGCGTCAGAAGACGGTACAGTCACATCGGTTTACTTCAACGCAGGCGATCGTGTCGAGCAGGGAGCCAATCTCCTCGATGTTGAAGCAGCTGAATAATCAGCACCATCGACCATGTTCAATGATGGAATCATCAACTACATTTCCAGCATAGACATACGTCCAAGCCCAAACGATACCTTGTTCGGTTTGAACTTGGACAATGGTCCGATCGAACAACGAATCCTTGCGACCAAAACCGAGGAAGCCTTCAATGGAATCCATTCGCTCCAAACATGCTTCAACCTTCTCAAGTTCCATCACCTGACCGTGAACCAATCCATCACCGAATTTCATCCCCGGATAGCCACCGAGGTGGTGGAGTTTACCTCGAACGGATGCTTGCTGTTGCGAACGGACGTACGGTTCGAGCTGAGAATATCGACTCTGTCCTGGCATCAAGGTTCCATAAACAAACAAATGATTGATCGTGGGTGTATCAAACCTATGTTGCATAGCCATGTCGAGTCCATTGGTTGGTAGCCCACGTCCATGAAGTCCATTGTGAATCAAGTCCTGGTAAACATCTGTTGGGCGTTGAAAATCTGGTTTCTTCTTGTCATCACAAACAACGAATGTCACGGCTTCATACAAGTGACCATCCGATCCAATCACAAGTACGTTCTTCTCCTCGTAGTACCATGGAGCACCTTCTTTCGCAACAAGCGTTGACCATGCATCCTCATCGACATGAAACAAGGCACCAGGTGTGGCATGGTATTCATCGATGGGTACAACATCTGCAGCTCCACCCTTACGTCCTCTGGAATGATAGTGAAATTTGAGATGATGTCCGACGAGCCAAGCAATCTCTCGCTCCTTCAGCCCATCAGGATTTGCATTGTTCTCATTACAATGCCGAACCCAATCGTTCCAATCGAGGTTTGACCCATAGCCAAAATACAGCCGATTTTGTGCCATCTTGTCCCGCTCCTAAGAGCAGTAATCTGTTAGTACTTATTAATTCTACCACGAACATGGTTCGAGAATCTTCTGACCTTGCATGTAAGATTGCAATACGTCAGGAATACGGACTCGCCCATCCTCGAGTTGATTTTGCTCGATAATGGCTACGAGAGCACGTGAGGTAGCCACAGCGGTCGAGTTGAGTGTGTGGACCATCGGTTGGTTTGGATGGCCTGGCGTACCATAGCGGATTTCGAGTCGGTTCGCTTGATAATCTGTGCAGTTGGAACAGGATACGATTTCCTTGAACGCCTTTGCTCCGGGTAACCAAGCCTCAAGATCGTACTTTCGTGCTGCGACCGTTCCCATGTCACCTGTACAGATGTTGACCACTTCGTAGTGCAAGCCAAGTGCATCCCAGAGGTCGACGCAGTTTTGCAACAATTCCTCATGAAGTTCCCAGGAGGTTTCAGGTGTTGCAATGATGATTTGCTCGACCTTCGTGAATTGATGGACACGCCAAATGCCACGATCGGATTGGCCATGGGCACCGACCTCTCGACGGAAACAGGGTGAGACGCCAACAATCTTCAGTGGCAGAAGTTCCTCAGGAATGGTTTCTTGCATGTACATCGCAGTGAGTGGATGCTCTGATGTTGCAATCATGTAGTAGCCATCAGGATCAATTCCGTACATCACCGTCTCAAAGTCCGACAAATCGGTGACACCTTCGTAAGCAGCTCGATTCATCATGACTGGTGGTTGCACAAAGGTGAATCCACGTTGTTGAATGAAATCAACCGCATAGGATTGCAAAGCCATCTCCAAACGTGCTAGATCGCCTTTGAGGAAATAGAATCGACTTCCTGTAATCTTAGCAGCACGTTCCAAATCCACCCATTTGTTTTCTTCAATCAGCTCGTTGTGCGTCTTTGGTTCAAAATCGAAGGATGGCTTTTCACCGTGCAGTGAATGCTTTGTGTTGCCCGATTCATCAGCACCAGATGGAACGTCAGGATGCAAGAGGTTTGGAATCGACATACGTACAGAATCACGTTCAGAAAGGAGTGCATCGGTCTTCTTTTCCAATTCAGAAATTTGTGCTCCGAGATCGGCCACTTCCGAGAGTATGCGCTGTGCTTCGGCTTCATCACCTGACTTCTTGGCGGCTCCAATTCCACGTGCAGCCTCGTTCTTTTGACGTCGCAATTCGTTGGTTTCTCGAAGCATCAACTTCCATTCAGAATCGAGCGCAAGCACCTTGTCGATGCTGTCGTGGGAAAGACCTCGGCGATCGTGGTCTGCACGAATCTTCTCAACCTCTTCACGGAACACTTGCATATCCAACATGTTCAATCACCTCAGAAACTGATGTTAAACTGGAACATCGCCATACCAATCGTCAACAAGCCACCGACTATGTAGCCAAGAATAGCACCACCATTCAACAACGGAAGGCCCGCTTGCGCCTGCCCTTTACCGACGTAATACATGAGAACTGAATACCCAATGAGGCTGCCAACAAGTGTCGTCATGGCCATGATGAAGCCATTGTCACCACCAACATACTGCAGCGTGGACAACACCAGCATTCCTGGGAAGATAACATCCCCAAGCCCCATCAGCATCGCATCGCTGCTCTTCGCAACAACACGCTCACGGGGGGCTTGTTGTACTGCATCACGTGGAGGTTCCTCTGCTGCATCGTGAACGGTGGTTCGCTCAGTACGCATGGAATAATCTGAGTCTTGAGGAGCAACCAATAGGATTGGTAGGTTGAGATTCATCATCGTATCTGCAAGATCGAGCATGTGCTTCGACTTGTACACCGCCCAAGCATCGTACACAGCTGCAGCAATCATGAACACCATGATCAAGGTTGGAACGAACGAAACACCAAGCATGACAATGACACCGCTTCCAACGAGGATACCCACAGTGTTGACAACGTACCATTCGCTGTGCACATAGAGGAGAATCATCAGCAAGAGGCTAACGAGGAGCCCGATGATGGTTGGAATGTCTTCGATGACGAGGCCTCCAACGAGGAACATGGATGATTCTACGACGCCACTTGAAGTGGTATATGTTCCATCGATGACTGTGGCATAGAAATGGATGGTTTCATCTTCAATATCTTGAGGTGTTTCACCAAAGGTCACTGCAACATTCTCGCCCTCAGGAACGTCGATGATGAGTCGCTGAACCATCGATGACCCATAGAGAAGACGCGCATCATCTCCGGTTGTAATCAGAAGTTCCGTGTACCCTGTTGCATCAATGTCCGTGAATCGAACATCACGGATCTCCGAGGCAAATCCATTCATACTGACCCCAGATTCCTCCTTTAACGTATCAGGACTGCTCATCGAAGCTGTTGGTTCGAATGACCAAGCATGAACATCACCATCAGCAGTCCCGAGCACAATGAGTTGTTCTCCGCTTGTCGATTCATTCATGGGAACATCGGCAATGTTTGGGTACCCAACGTCAGAGGAAGTAAACCCTGCTTCACTGGATGCTTCGATGAGGATGTGTGCAGGCTCGTAGATGCCACCTTCAGGGAAGCCCGCAGTTTGGTTCAATCGTACCACGCCTGCGTATTCTTCACTGACAATGAGCAAACTGGTATCGCTCAACAATTCTGCTTCAACAAGTACGTCAACTGCTTTCATGTCGGGAGGGAGTTGCCACGTTGCCTGTTTCTGTTGTCGACTGAGTTGATTTGGATAGTTATCACGGTCGATGTTGAATCGATGAAGTCGCTCACCAGCATCAACAATGTACAAGGCGTCTTCGATTTCGGTTGCAAGGATACAACCTACTTCGACCATCGGGCGAAGGTCACCTTGATTGTCGTAATAGAAACAGTCGTACGTTGATACAATTGAACCATCGGTTAACGAAAGTGTGTTGATGACTGCACCGGTGTTGATGGTGACCCAATCTGGACCGGGTACGACAATCAATTCAGAGAATTCATAGGAAACATTCCCATGAAGGATGTCTGTGGACCAAATCGGCTCATCGACACCCCATTGCATCAATCGAATGGTGTTGACAAGTTCGCCACTCTGATTCGAACGGATGGTATCCAGATACTGATCCATTCCAATCTCGGTCAGATATGTTGCCTCTGTTTCTTCCGTCGATTCGTATTCGAACGGTGTGACGGAATCATCGACAAGAATCTGGTGTGCCAATGGAATGCTTGCGTACAACAAAGCGATGAACAAAATACCCATGATTCCATATTTGATGACCCACTCTTTCTTGTATTTTGCAAGCAACAAAATGGCAGCAGTGAAGATGAAGATCATCAGCAATTCGAGACCGATGTAACGCAATTGTGATGCTCCTGCTTCGCCAAAAGCCTGCAATCCAGCCTTGTCGTACCATGGGCGGATGTACATGGCGAGGAAGATGGTCGCTACGAACATTCCCGCCATCCCAATCATCGATGGGAGTTGACGGCGAAAGTCTCCTGCAACGTCGCTCATACCACCTCCAGACACGAACCACATTTGAGCGCATCGACGGTTGCAGAGACAATCGTTGCATCGCTACACCTATGAGAAACAGCCGCAAGGACGGTGCGAGGTCGATGTCGACAAGCGTCCGTGAATGGCTTGCGCAGAGCAAGAAGCGAGGCATTGACCTTGGTCTTGAACGTGTATTTCGGGTTCACCAAGCATTGGTTCAATCTACGTACAA